>CADCHW010000003.1:17788-130741 GCA_902801245.1 uncultured Ruminococcus sp. | reverse complement strand
GGAAACAGGGCAAATATTGATTTTATTTTTTTATAGAACTTATTATACTCGAAAGCGTTAAGATTTAGCACTTTTCTTTCTTCGACCGGCAATTCGCTATGCTGTTGCCTGTTTTTGTTTGGGTGGAGAATTTTTGTTTTTTGATTGTTTTTTATTGTTTTTCTTTGATAATTTATCTCATTTCGCTGAGGGTAGTTTATTTTTTCTACAATAATTTGTTCCGTCAGCGAGCAGGACTCTGCCCCTGCATGGTGCAAGACCACTAGGAACACCTCCCAATCAGTCTACGCCTAACGGCTTGACTTCTTGGGGTGTTCCGTCGCCCGCAAGCTTTGAAAAGCTTGACCAAACTTTAACAAGTTTTGCAACCGTACAGCTACAATTTTTATCTGTATGATTTCCATAATTACGCATTATAAAAATTTTCCCGAAATAATCCCTCTTATCTCCTCTTCCGCTTTCTTCACCTCTTCCCGAAAAGCCCGTGATGAAACACGCAATGCACCGCTGCCGAGAATTATCATCTGTTCAAGACCGTCCGATGTTACAACCCTGACCCTATGATTTTTAGCAAGCTTATGAGTAACCTTTTCAATATACATATCGGCAGTTTCGGCTTCCTTGGTATACACTACGCTGATATTATTCACAGTTTCAACCTCACGACCGTTCCCTTTGACCTTATACGCATCAAAGACGAGAATCAGCTCGCACTTTTTATATCCTTGATAATTGCACAGAATATTGATAAGCGAATTTCTCGCCGCATCTACATTGTCCTTTGCAAGTGCATTAAGATTATCCCACGCAAATATCACATTGTATCCGTCAACAAGAACATATTCCACACCGTCGTATTTCGGTACAGGCTTTTTGTTATAGCCTGAATTATTGTTATTCTCAAATCTTCGGCTCTGAACGTTTGTACGCTTTTTCACCTGACCGTAGGTTTGCTCAAAAATCTGCATAAGCTCCTTGTCAAGTGCAAAAACATCACTTTGTGTTCTGCACATTGAAAATAATTTTTCTCTGCCATAGCTTGGAGTATCATCATTTTCCGTTCTCAGTGCTTCCGCAAGGTGCATATGCTTTTTAACTTCATTCCACTTGACGCTGTACCCGGCACCGTGAGAACAAAACACAGAATCGCACGGATTATCAATATCACTGTCGGGGTCGTACCCTATATTCGCAATAACCTCATCTTCATTGTGACAAGGCTCGTAGCCTTTCAGCTCACATACAAGCCGTCCCTTGCCGTGGGTGTACTGAATGACATCTCTCGTATAATCGCACATTTCCGCAACAGGAGCTGTACCCGTAAGCACGGCAAAATCACCGTTGTGTTCGGGTGGGTTGAAACTTCCGCACATACGCTGAATATCCGACATTGCCCGTCCGACGTTCTCTCCCGGCACTTCAAGCGTAAATTCATAAAACGGTTCAAGCAGCACGGAATCAGCCGAACGCAAACCCTGCCTTACCGCTCTGTAGGTAGCCTGTCTAAAATCACCGCCTTCGGTGTGCTTAGGGTGTGCTCTTCCCGAAGCAAGTGTAATTTCAATATCGGTTATCGGAGAACCTGTAAGAACACCAATATGAGTTTTTTCATAAAGGTGAGTTAAAATCAGCCTTTGCCAATTCTTATCAAGCACGTCCTCCTTGCAGTCGGATTTTATCACAATACCGCTGTCACGCTTGCCGGGTTTCATAACAAGATGAACCTCCGCATAATGCCTTAACGGTTCAAAATGACCTACACCCTCCACGGTATTCGATATTGTTTCCTTATATATAATATTGCCCTTTCCGAACGCAACGTTAATCCCGAAGCGTTCTAATATAATGCACTGCAAAATTTCAAGCTGGATATCGCCCATAAGCTGAACTTGAATTTCTCCGAGCCGTTCATTCCAAAGAACTTTCAGCTGAGGGTCTTCGTCCTCAAGGATTTTCAGCTTTTCAAGGAGAATATGTGCGTCAACACCTTTCGGCGGTTCTGCTCTGTATGTAAGCACGGGCGACAGCACAGGCAGACCAGAATTTTTCTCGATACCCAATCCGTCACCGGGGCGAGCAAACGTAACACCTGTAACTGCACAAATTGTACCGGAATCCGCTTCATCTGTCTGAGTGAATTTTTCTCCGGAATAAATTCTGATTTGATTTATTTTCTCACCGTTTAAATTCTTGTCGCTTTGCAGAACCTCCTTGACCCTGATTTTTCCGCCCGTTACTTTCAGAAAAGTTAGTCGGTTGCCCTGACTGTCCTCCGAGATTTTATACACCTTTCCTCCGAATTTTTCGGGATATTTCGGGGACGAGGTATAGCTGCTCAGACATTTCAGAAACTCGTTCACACCGTTTAGGTTTAATGCCGAGCCGAACAGGCAGGGGAATATTCTCCTGTCTGCAACGGCATTTATAATATCGGATTTATTTATTGTTCCGTTTTCGTCATACTGAGCAAACAAATCATCGTCGCATAGTGCAACGTTTTCAAAGAAATCATCTGTATTATCGGAATCAAAATCAACACAGCTGTCACTGAGTTTGGTTTTAAGCTGCGTCATAATGCTTGATTTATCCGCACCATGCAAATCCATTTTATTTACAAAAATAAAACACGGAACATTATATTTTTTCAGAAGCTTCCAGAGTGTATGAGTATGACTCTGAACTCCGTTTGTGCCGCTTATAACAAGTATGGCATAATCGAGAACCTGTAAGGTTCGTTCCGTTTCCGCAGAAAAATCCACGTGACCGGGAGTGTCAAGGAGTGTAAATTCCGTATCGTTATACTTTAACACGGCTTGTTTTGAGAAAATAGTTATTCCCCTGCTGCGTTCAAGAGTAAAAGTATCTAAAAAGGAATCCCTATGGTCAACTCTGCCCAGTTTGCCGATATTTCCCGAACAGTACATCAAAAGAATACCGACTACTGTTTTTTTCATTTTTAATCACGTCCTTATTTGTAGATTTTTGTTTGAAATAAGTTTTTTATTATTATACCACAAATAAGAACAAATGTACAGATATTATAATTGGTGAAACAATGTTTGCAAGAGATACGTATATCGATTTTTTTCTGAAAATTTTATAGCTGTATGGTTACGAAGCCTGTTAAAGTTTGGTCAAGCTTTCCAAAGCTTGCGGGGTGCAGGGGCAGAGCCCCGCTCGCTGACGGAACAAATTATTGTAGAAAAATAAACTACCCTCAGCGAAACTAAACAAGCTATCATCAGAAAAACAAACAAAAACAGGCAACAGCATAGCGAATTGCAGGTCGAAGAAAGAAAAGTGATAAATCTTAATGCTTGCGAGTATAGAGCAATAGTTGTTCACTCAAAAAATGAATTCCCTTTCTTGTAAATTCTTACGGCTGATAAAGCTATCCCCTAATCATTACTATCAAATCTTTGAGCTAACTTTGCAATAGTCTTTTTTTCAATTCTGGAAACATATGACCTTGAAATATTCAGCCTATCCGCAACTTCTTTTTGAGTCATCGGTTTTTTTCCGTTAAGACCGTATCTCATTATAATAATGCTGCGTTCCCTTGGCAGCAGCTGTTCTATAAAGCCGTACATTTTCTCCGAATTCATTTTTAAATCGAGTTCATCTAAAATATTATCCTCGGTTGCCATAATATCCATTAACGTTAGAGGATTGCCGTCCTTGTCTGTATCAATCGATTCATCAAGCGACACGTCAAGTGAATTCTTCTTAATACTTCGTATATGCATAAGAATCTCGTTTTCAATACACCTTGAAGCATAGCTCGACAGCTTTATATTTTTATCAGCATTAAAGGTATCAATTGCTTTAATAAGTCCGATTGTACCGATTGAAACTAAATCGTCCTGATCACTTGCAACGCCGTAATATTTTTTCACAATATGAGCGACCAACCTGAGATTATGCTCAATGAGAGTATTTCTCGCAGTTTGGTCGCCGTTTTTTAAACGTCTGATTTGTTCCTCTTCTTCTTTTTTTGACAGCGGCTTCGGAAACGACCCCGAGCCTACAACATGAAGAATTGCCACCAAAGCAAACTCGCTTAAAAACCCAATCAACGTTCGGAACATATATACACCTACTTTTATTTTTTAATAGATGTATATTCAACCTACTGTCAAAAGTTGACAAGAATCAATCAATATTTTTTATTGTTTGTTTTATACTATTTCTGATTTCACTATTTCTGATTTCAACCGCAGATATACTTTCCGCTGCTGCGAAACGTACAATAGATTTCAGGATAGAAGTTCGTCCGACAAGTAAAAAATCCCTACCTGTACAGTTGAAATCAAATCGTAAGGTATCTTTCTTTGATCAGCAATTCGCTTCGCTGTTGCCTGTTTTGTTTTTTGCGGAAAGTCATATTTCTTATTGTTTTTCTGATTATAGTTTGTTTAGTTTCGCGAGCAGGGCTCTGCCCCTGCATGGTGCAAGACCACTAGGAACACCTCCCAATCAGTCTACGCCTAACGGCTTGACTTCTTGGGGTGTTCCGTCGCCCGCAAGCTTTAAAAAGCTTGACCAAACTTTAAATGGTAAATCTTTTTGACCTTGAGTATATATCCAAAAGATATGGGCGAGTGTCAAATTTGAAAAACTTGACTGCTGTACAGTTCAGAATTTCTTTTAAAAATCTTAAAATTTATGATGAATAATTTTCGGATTTGTGTTATAATAAGAAAAGAAAAATATATTTTGGAGAACGTAAAAATGAACAATAACGAAACTTTTGAAGTAATCGGAAATATTGACAATATAATTTATCGAAACGATTCCAACGGCTATACTGTTCTTAATATAGACACAGGCGAAAAAATAATTTCGGCTGTCGGAATTATGCCCGGAGTTGGCGTCGGTGATGAAATAAAGGCAACCGGTGTATTTAAAACTCACCCGAATTACGGCAATCAGCTTTCAGTCAATTTTTTTGAAAGATGTCAGCCTAAAACAAGTGCTGCCATTCTGAAATATCTTTCAAGCCGTGCCATTAAGGGAATAGGTGCAAGAATGGCTGCGAAAATAGTTCAGGAATTCGGCGACGAAACTCTTGATATTATAGAGAACTCCCCCGATCGTTTGACTGTCATTAGCGGCATTACCCTTGAAAAAGCCAAAGCTATGAGCGAAGAGCTAAAGAAAACTTTCGGATTCAGAGAACTTTTAATTCAGCTTGAAAAGTATAATATCACTCCCGAGGAATGTGTGCGAATTTGGAAACATCTCGGTATCAATGCCGAAAAGATGATTGAAGAAAATCCGTATATACTGTGTGACGAAGAAATTAACATCAGCTTCGTGCGAGCCGACCAAATAGCCGTTATGCAGGAAAAAGCTTTTGACAGCGATTTCCGAATCAGAGCTGCGATTGTACATATTTTAAATCACAACACCGCAAACGGTCACACCTGTCTGCCGAAAGAAAAGCTTTTGGAAACCTGCGTGAAATTTGCAAGAATTGAGTCCGAAAAAGTTAATGATGTTCTTGAAAAAATGGTAACAGATGCAAGCCTTTTCAGTGATTTTCAGGATAACGGCAGCAAGGAATTTATTTTTCTTCCGATATATCATAGGGTTGAAACATATGCAGCTGCAAGGCTTCAAATGCTTCTTAGATTTCCTCCTCAAATTATCAGCGATATCGAAGGTAAAATAAAGGAAATCGAAGACAATGAACATATCGAATATGCCGATTTGCAAAAAGAGGCTATAAACAAGGCACTTACGAAAGGTATTCTTATTTTGACAGGCGGTCCGGGTACAGGTAAAACAACCACCCTAAACGCTATTATTAAAATTCTGAAAGCCAACGGTGAGAAAGTTCTCCTTGCCGCTCCCACAGGCAGAGCTGCTCAAAGAATGAGCGAGCTTACAGGCTGCGAAGCTAAAACCATTCACAGACTTCTTGAGGTTGAATGGACAGAAAACGAACGTCCCGTTTTCAAACGCAACGAGCAAAACACACTTTCCTGTGACGCTTTGATTTTAGATGAGGTTTCAATGATTGATTCTGTTTTGCTTGACAGTGTTATGAGAGCCTTTCCGCTTGGCTGCCGTCTTATTCTGGTCGGTGACAGCGACCAGCTTCCTAGTGTGGGTGCCGGAAATGTTCTCGGTGATTTAATCGCTTCAAAGCTGCTCCCTACCGTGACTCTTAACAAAATCTTCCGTCAATCAATGCAAAGCCTTATTATTACCAATGCACATAAAATAAACAAAGGCGAAATGCCCGTAATCGATGTTAAGAACAATGACTTTTTCTTTTTGAAATGCAGTTCATCAGCTGTTATACTTAACACAATAATCGAGCTTTGCACTAACAGACTTCCCAAAACATACGGCTACTCTCTTTCCGATGAAATTCAGATTCTCACACCGTCAAGAAAAGGCGAGCTTGGAACGGCAGAGCTTAACATAGCTTTGCAGGAAGCCGTAAATCCGCCGTCCCCCGACAAGACGGAGATTGCCGTAAATCAGCGTGTTCTGCGTGAGGGCGACAAGGTTATGCAATACAAGAATAACTATAACATTCCGTGGACAAGAAAAGACGGAGTTAGCGGAGAGGGTATTTTTAACGGTGATATCGGTGTACTTACGGAGATAAATAAGTCAAATCGAAAAGTTAAAATTCGGTTTGACGATAAAGAAGCTGTATACACCTTTGATGATATTATCGACGTTGACCTTGCGTATTGTTCAACTATACATAAAAGTCAAGGCAACGAATTTGAGGCTGTCATCATTCCGATGTATAACAATCCTCCTCAGCTTCTTTACAGGAATCTTTTGTATACGGCGGTTACCCGTGCGAAAAAGCTTTTGATACTTGTAGGCAAGCCCGAAATTATGGAGCGTATGGTAATAAACAACAAGCGAACTCTCAGGTATTCAGGCTTGAAAGAATTTCTTATCCGAGGAACAGAAACGGAGTAATCGGTTATGATAATTTCGAGATTTCTTTTCCCCTGCCGATGTTTGTTCTGTGACAAGGTTATTCCGTCCGACAAGCCTTGCTGTAACAATTGTTTGAAATATTTGAACATAACTCCGCACAAAAAAGTTCTGCCAAGCGGTTATACCTGTGTTTCGGCATTTATTCACGAGGGTGTGCACAGAAAAGCCGTATTAAGATATAAATATCGTCAACACAAACAGTATTATATTCAGTTTGCTATAATTATGAGTAATATTATATCAAAATGTTATGATGATATCAGTTTTGATTATTACACATCAGTACCTCCTCACAAGCAAAAAACAAACGAAAGACCTTACGACCAAGTAAAGCTTCTTGCAAAAGAAACGGCTAGATTAAACAAAACCGTATATAAACCGCTGTTGTATCAAGCGGAGAAAAGCAAGTCACAGCATTCTCTTTCGAGAGAAGAGAGAATTGCCAATGTTAAAGATGTTTATCAATGTATAGACAATATAGATATTACAGATAAAAATATATTGATTTTTGACGATGTTGTAACTACCGGCTCTACTTTGTCGGCTTGTGCAGATAAGCTCATCGAACACGGTGCAGGCAATGTATGTTTTGTGACTATAAACTGGTAGGAACTCAGCATTGTGAAAATTATATACAAAAATCGAATAAATTTTAATAAAATGCGAAATTTTTTAATTTTTATTTGTTCAAATATTTTGTAACATATTGACAAGAGGGTCAATATTATAATATAATTAATATGAGTAGACTTGCGTAATCTGAAAACTCTTGAAAAGTATATTACAGTAAAGAGATAAAAATAAATCGCAATATAAAGATTTTGAATATAAAGATTTTGAAGGTAAGGGGAAGTGAAAATTTGAGTACGGATATTGCTATAGATTTGGGGACATCAAATACAAGAATTTACTTAGCCAATAAAGGCAAATTTCTTGATGAACCGTCTGTGGTTACTATAAATCTTGATAATGACGATATTATTGCTGTCGGTCACGACGCTTACAATATGATGGGACGAACGTCGCAAAGATTGAGTTCTATGGAGCCTATTGTCGGCGGTGTAATTTCGGATTTTTATTTAGTTGAAAATATGCTTAAAATTCAGCTGGGCAAGGCTAACATAAGCCGTATAATCAAACCCAGAGTAGTTGCCGGCATTCCGGGAGAAATTACAGATGTTGAAAAACGAGCGGTCGTAAATTCAATACTTTCAATAGGAGTGCGGAATGTCAGCTTGATTGAAGCGTCTAAGGCTGCGGCAATAGGCGCGGGACTTGATATACGAAGTCCTCACGGACGTTTTATACTCGATATCGGCGGCGGTACTACAGATATGGCGGTTATTTCTTTGGGTGACATTTCTGTATCAAGGTCGATGAAAGTCGCCGGCAGCAGCTTCGATGAAGAAATCATAAAATATGCTCGCCGGAAGTATAATCTTGTAATCGGAAGAGTTACTGCGGAAAAAGCGAAGCTTGAAGTCGGAGCTGTATTCAAACCCGAAGTCGAAAAGAAATTCATTCTTAAAGGACGTAATACCGTTACGGGTCTGCCGCAGGCTGTGGAGCTTACAAACACGGAGCTTTGCCCTGTTCTCGGTGAGGTTGCAAAAACAATTACGGGAGCTGTTCAGGATGTTCTGGAGAGTACTCCGCCCGAGCTGGTCGGTGACATTTACCGTGACGGAATCGTTATGACGGGCGGCGGTTCACTGCTTTACGGAATGGATAAGCTTATTTGCGAGCAGCTGAAAATTGACGTACACATTGCCGAGAATCCTGCCGACTGCGTGATAAACGGCTGCGGATTTGCACTCAGATATATAGGTCAAGGCGAAGTTGACGAAAACGGTGCTGTGAATCCGCTGAGTACGCCTTATTAATAAATTATAAAATTAAAATATATTTAACATTACAAATGAAAATTAAAGGACGATGACAACCATGATTTATTGCTATCATTGTATGGCACAAATTGACGACACTTCTCAACCGTATTGCCCGAAATGCGGCAGGCTGTTTGATGTTCATATATCTGAAAATTACGAGCTTCCGGCAGGTACTTTTTTGAATGAAGGAAGATATCTTGTAGGCAGAAGCATAGGTACGGGCGGTTTCGGAATTACATATATCGGTCGTGATATGAAGCTTGACAAAAAAGTCGTAATTAAGGAAACATTTTACAGCGGTGTTTTTCACCGTGACTGCAGCAATCCGAATGTTGAAAATCCGCTTGCCGTAACCTTTGATATTGACGAAGTTTCCATTGAGGAAATTGCATATAAGACACAAAAGGAATGCTTGAGCCTTTCAAAGGGTGAACGCTACAGCAACATTGTTAAGGTTTACGATTATCTTTTTGAAAACCGTACATCATATATTATCACGGAATATATTAACGGTAAAACCTTGCACGACAGAATTGTCGCAATCGGAAGATATAATTGGAACGCTCTGTACGAAAAAATGAAGCCGCTTATGCTTTGCCTTGCATCTCTTCACCGTGAGGGACTTCTTCACAGAGATATCAAGCCGCAAAATATTATGATTAGAAGAATACACGAAACAATGGAAGAGTTTGTTCTTATTGATTTCGGACTTGCAAGAACTGCACAGAGTTTCATTGTTGATTCCGCTTTCACTCCCGGATTTTCTCCGCCCGAGCAGAAAACTCCCGAGGAAACAGACGGTACTTATATGGACGTGTATTCTCTGGGTGCAACAATTTACGATGCCTTGACAGGTGAAATTCCTCCCGAAGCTACCAGTATGAATGTTTACGAGAACTTCCCTCAGCTTAAGAATATGAGCAAAAATTATCAAGTTCCGCAAAACGTTGTTGATGCTTTGGTATACGCACTTGAACCCGATTACACTCGCCGCTGCAAAACCATTGACGGATTTATCTACAAGCTTGAGGAAAATTCGGATTCTGCAATGTCACCTATTCAATTCAATTCTAATTTCGGCGAAAGACCAGAAGCTCCGAAAAGTCAGCCCGGAGGAAATCGCAGTCAGCGAAACAAGTATCCCACAAATCACAACCAGTTTCCGAAAGGTAACGTTTACATTTCTCAGCCGAACGAACCCGAGCCTGACCCGGACGGAGTATTCCCTCTCCCACTTACAACAAAAACACAGAGTATTGCAATCAATTTCCTGTATATTATGGGTATTAAATTGAACGGCGAAATTATTACCTCGGGCGGTGTCAGAGTTTATCCGTTTGCTCAGATTTCCCGTGACAAAATGGAGCTTGGCAAGCAAATGGACGAGATGAAAAAAGAGCTTAAAAGTGATGCCAGTGCAATAAAAAGCTGGAGTAATGTTTCATCAATAAGTCTTGGAAATTACCACTCACTTTCAAGACACTGTGTTGCTCTTCTTTCCGACGGAACTGTTAAAGCCGTAGGCAGCAATGAATTCGGTGAATGCAACACCCGTGAATGGCAAAATGTTATTGCAATTTACACAGGTGAGAATTACACAATGGGTTTAAGAGCAAACGGCACTGTTTATGCGACAGGTGACAACACTTTGGGACAGTGCAATGTTGACAGCTGGAAAAACATTGTTTCGATTGCAATAGGTCCGGGACATTCAATCGGACTTAGAACAGACGGAACACTGATAGCCGCAGGCGATAACTCCTATGCTCAATGTATGATAAATACATGGACAAATATTATCGCAGTTGCTACCAGCCGCAGACATACTGTCGGTTTAAGGGCGGACGGAATGGTTTATGCTACCGGCGACAATTCTTATGGTCAATGCGAACTTCATACTTGGAGAGATATTTGTGCTGTATCGGTGAGTGCCGCTCACACCGTGGGTTTGCTCAACAACGGAAAAGTTCGTGCAGTCGGTAACAACAACGATGGTCAGTGTGATGTTAAGAACTGGAGAAACATTACCGCTATTTCCGCAAGCACCGACCATACAGTCGGATTGAGAGCGGACGGAACTGTTGTTGCAACAGGCAACAACGAACACGGTCAATGCAATGTTGAAGAGTGGGATAATATTATGGAGATTTACACATATTACCGCTGCACCGTTGGTTTGAAATGGAACGGAACTGTTGTTGCAACAGGATTTAACGATTACGGTCAATGCAACGTGAAATCATGGAAAAATATTAAGTTCCCGAGAACTACAAATCTTTAATATTAAATAAACGATAAACCGCTGAGATTATCTCAGCGGTTATTTGTTTGCGATTAAATAAATTGATTGAGAATTAATCGTCAAGTCCTACGGAACGTCTTAAAACGGTAAGTGCGTCCAAGGAGTCGATTTTATTGTCCGAGTTCACATCTGCAAGAGCAATCTGCTCGTCCGTGAACTTTTCAAGCTTAACGGAATATCTCAAAATAAACAAGCTGTCGGCAGACGTGATTTTTCCGTCACTGTCAACGTCGCCCATAGTTTTTGATTTGCCAAGACTGACAAAATCAATATTGTTTTCCTTAGCATAGGATTCGGCTTTTGAATTTGAGTAGCCGTAGATTGTGAGATTGGGGCAATTGTTGAATGCGTGATAGTTGATTGTTGTAACAGTATAAGGAATGGTTACTTTGCTCAAACCTGCACAGTTTTCAAAAACAGCTATATCCAATGTTTTCAAAATTGCCAATCGTTAAATTGCTTCGGAAGATTCAATTGCCGTATCCTCCGTAAGCTGAACGCTTGACGGTTCTTCATAAGTTTCCGCCGCACTTGCCGGAAAAGAAATCGCTGCATATGAAGCAAGCATAGAAATTGCAAGAATAGCGGTCAATAACTTCTTCATTCTTATCGCTCCTCAAACTTTTTATTTTTTGACCTTATCTATTATAACATATAAAATGCAAAATTTAAAGACATATTTTTCATTTTTATGACAAAAAAATATACGAACTTTACCCCTCAAAAAAATAATTTTTTTTAGACATTGGATATTGCAAATAAAATTCCTCCGTGGAAAATTGTGAATCACGTTTATGAGATTTGAAATCATCATCACATTTCAAATAATAATCGTTGTTTTCGGATTGTTTATCCCATGTAATATCAACATTATAATACATTCCGTCAAGCATAACAATATTCCAAGAATGAAACTCTTCCCCTGTTTCATACAATGCCATACCGGTTATAATTCTTGTATCTATTCCGACTTCACGCAACATCCTATAAAGAAGAACACAATACCCTTGACACACTGCCGTTTTGTAAAAAAGTGCGGAATATGCGGTGGTTTTCAAATGATTGTTTGTATGGTTTTTGTGAACCTTATCATAGTTGACATTATTGTATATGTAGCTGTAAATTGTGCGAAATTTTTCATAATCCGAAGTATTCTTTGTAAAATGAAAGCTATCTAAAATTTCGGAAATCTTTTCGGAAACTTTCTCTTCCTGTTCCGGTGTTGTATAATAATTGGGAATTATTTCAACCGAATAATAATAGATATCTCTATCTGTTTTCTGAGTATAATTCAAATCATAGCCCCCGTACTGATAGCGGATATAATCGCCCTCTGTAGGGTTATCCGTTTCGGCAACGGCATAATCCATAAGTTCACGGATAATATCATCTATATCTTTCATATTGTCGCTGTGAGAATTAAAGCTTACTATAATGTGCCAATCGTGACGCTGCAAGCATTTTCTTATTGCCATAATGACTTCGTCCGCATTTGTAAAATACACGCTCAAATCTTTTCTTACATCATAATGATACAACTGTTCGGAAAAATATTCCACAGTAACAGCTTCAAAGCAAATCATTAAGCACAGCAATATTGAAAACAACGAAATATAAAATTTTCCGAAAGTTTTACTTTTTCTTTTTGCCGCCAATTTTCCGCCCCCATATCGCCGCCGCATTTGAACGTACCAACAGTTTATCGATATCAATTCCGGCAGGACAGACATCTCTGCAAGCAAGCGACTTTCCGCAGCCATTGTAGATATGTTTTTTATACTCGGTGCGGATTTCTTTTTTCTGTTCTTCCGGTACTGCCGAAATAATTCTCGCTGTGGGAACTGCTGCCGCCATTCCCGTAAATTCCGAGCCTACATAAAAATTCGGACACACTTCCAGACAACAACCGCACTGCAAACAGCGTGATGATTCATACATAATATCACTAACGGTTTCATCTGCTTTGGTTTGAGAATTAAACCATATTTTCATATTCGTTAAATTGTCACGCATAATAGTTCTGTCTACAATTAAATCGGCGACAACAGGAAATTTTTTCAGCGGTTCAATTGTAACCGTTCCCTTTTTAGCATAATCTTTAAGCTGTGCGTTACAGGCAAGCTGCGGTTTGGAATTTATAATCATAGCACAAGCACCGCATTTTTTCTGTAGACAGCTGCACTCCCAGAGGATAGGCTTTACACGATTACCCTCTGTATCCTTTATATTGGGATTATTGTTGATTTCTGTTAGTGCAGTCGCCACGGTTGCGTTTATGTCTTCTGTTTCAAATATAACAGTTTGACGATATGGTTCGGAGGTACTATTTTCTTGTCTTAAAATATCAAGCTTAATTTTCATTTGGGTTTGCTCTCCTTTCGGGAAGCTCTCTGTAGCTTATCACAACATTTTTATTAACTATTTTAGCAACGGCGGTTTTACGGAAATGTTCATCTTTTTCGGGGTAGTCTTCACGGTAATGAGCTCCCCTGCTTTCCTTTCTCTGTAAAGCCGACATCAACATCGCTTTTGCAAGTGTGATTCTGTTCTGCTCTCTCAAATTATATTCATGTTTATTTTCAAGAGTATTCAGCAATTCAAGTGATTTTATTAGTTCTCTTTCACTGCGGACTATACCCAGACCGCTAAGAAGTACATCGCTGATTTCCTGAATGCACACTGGGGACGCTTCATCGGTAAGAGGTTCGTCCGTGATATTTGTAAATTCGGGTATTGTGTCATCAAACGCACTATTTTTATCAAGTTTGGAAACTATTGTTTCGGCAGCCACTTTACCTCCGTAAATTGCACCCAGCATAGAGTTACCTCCAAGACGATTCGCACCGTGGTATTGACAAGTACACTCACCCACTGCGTACAGATTTTTTATATTGGTACAGTGATATTCATCTGTATCAATACCGCCCATAAAGTAATGAATACCCTCTTTAACGGGAATAGGCTCGGTCTTTGGGTCGATAGCAAGATAATGGATAATCTCCTCACGCAAATCGGAGAGTTTATTTTTCCATATATCCTCGGGTAAGTCTGTCATATCAAGATACACGGTGTCGCCGCATTTTTCATCTCTTCTGACAAAAAACATCTCCCTTGCGACAACATCACGTGGCATAAGATTTTTTAGCTCGGGATATTTTTCTTCCATAAAGTACCATTTTTCCCCGTTTCTTTCTATATAAAGCCTACCGCCCTCACCTCTTGCGGCTTCGGTGACAAGACAGCGTTTGCCCGAAATTCCTATCGTAGTCGGGTGATACTGGAGCATTTCAAGATTACCGAAAGCAACTCCCTGAGAAAAAACCGTTGCGGTAACATCTCCGTTGTTTTGGGTTGTGCCTGTGGTCATACCGGGAAAAATTCCGTTCAAACCTCCGCTTGCAAGTATAACAATCCCTTTGAAATCGGATATTTTATCGGTATATGTATCTTTAATTCTCACTCCGACACAAGTGTTATTCTCAATCAGCAGCTTCACAAATTCGTGATGAGAATAACGGATAATATTCCCCGAAAATTCATATTTACGTGCTTCATCTATAACGGCAGACATAATAATTTTTCCTGTACTGCTTCTTGCATAAGCAGTTCGCTTTTTCTTCTGACCGCCGAAATTTCTGAGAATAATTTCGCCGTCATTCGTATTAAACGGAACTCCAAGACTTTCAAGCCAACGAATAACTTTGGGGGCATTTTTTGTCAGACCGTCAACAGCATTCGGGTCAGCCATAAAACAGCCGCCTTTCATTGTATCGTTAAAGTGATTTTCAACATTGTCGTCCTCACCCATAGTGTTTAATGCACCGTTAATTCCGCCCTCGGCAAGTACAGACTGGGCACGTTCCGACTGCTGTAATGATATTAAATTACAAAGTGCACCGTTTTCGGAAAGCGTAATCGCCGCCGAAAGACCCGCAAGACCTGCACCGATAATATTAATTCTGTTCATAGTTTAAACCTCAAAATACATTCCAACGCAAATAATAAATAACAAATCCAACACCCATAAACACAAGCAGTACCGACAGCACTAAAATAATATCTGTAAGAAATACTTTGTAACTTTTAGTACCAAGCGATATCATCAGCGGTTTTATATTTGTAATAACGTGAATCGCAACCGAAAGTACCATAAGAAGCTGAGAAGCAAGCTGTATACCCTCAAATAAATTCAATCTGTAAGCACCGTTATTTGTACCTAAGAATATCATAATATGAAATATAACAAAAAGCATAACCGCAAAGCCGCTTATTCGCCTAACCCAAAAAAGCTTGTTTTCTTTGAAATAAGAAGTACCTGATTTTTTAATTGCTGTAAAAGTATCGGCGGTCAGTTTTATTCCGATAACAAAATGTATAAAAATAAGACACACCATAACAAGTGCAATTTTTTCCATAATAACCGAACCCCCGGGGATAATTCCCGACAGCTGGAAAGCACCTGCTACAGCGTGTACTAAAAATAAGGCAAGTATTCCCATACTGAGAACAGCATTCCATTTTCTCATATAATCCCACCTATTCTTACTACTCTTCCCCTTTGATTGTTATAACATCAATGTTATCATTTTCAAGCAATGTATCGGCAGCATAAAAATCCGCAATTTCCCGTGACATTACAATAACATCAAATTTATTATATTCGGCTTTTGATATCATAAGCGTACCGTCTTCCGTGGAAATAACCATCTGATTTTCGGGAAGTCTTGATTGAAAATTCTGAGCCATTGTCAAACCGTTCACATCATTTTTCGCAACATAACATTTAATATCCTCGAATATAAAAGAAACATCTTTACCCTCAAAAAAATCATGCCAAAGGCTGAGATTTTCCTTGTCGGTGTGTTTATCGAGATTGATGAATACAAGGTAATCACCCGACGGCTTATCAACAACAACCGACGCACTTGTGACCACATCGGGGGTATCACTGATTAAAGCTTTAAAGTAATCGGTTGTAACGAAAGGAATACCCAGTATCAGAAATACGGAAACAATCGTTACAACAATATGTTTCACAATGTTCATAAACACACCGCCAATCATTAGAAATTTCGTGTTAAATATTAATCTGTTTCGGCTTGTTTTAAAGCTTCGTCAACGGCTTCAACAAATTCGTTATAGTTGACAGTCGCACCGCTGATTGCATCTACTTCGCTAATGTTTCCCTTTGAAACAAGCTGTTCCGAATATTTATCACACGCTGCAAGAGCTTTCTGAGCCTTGTTGTAAAAATCCTTGTTTTTGATTTCGCCGTCCTCTTTGCCGTACTCTTCGTCTTTCAGAGTTCCGTCAAGCTCAAAGGTTTGGAATGTACAATCAGTAATTGTGTTGTCCTTAATTGTAAGAGTAACTTCACCGTAACCGTTGCCTGCCGTTGAGTCGTCCTCGTCGTTTATGTATTCTTGACTGCGTGCCGTATATGTGCCGTCAGCATAATTTTTTTCTCCGCAGCCTGTGAATGATACTGCACAAATTGCGACTAATGCTATGATAAGAGCTATTTTTTTCATTTTAGGTTTCTCCTTTATTATACAATAAATTTGTGTGTTTGTAAATGTTTTTTGAGAAATTTTGCAATTGCCCTGCGGAAAGTTTATGAAAACATTCCGCAAGGCATAGTTATACTAAAGAGCAGTAAGATTTAGCACTTTTCTTTCTTAGACCGGCAATTCGCTTTGCTGTTGCCTGCTTTGGTTTGTTATGAAAGATATTATTTTTATATGTGGTTTTTATTGTTGTTTTGCTGTTGACAGTTCGTTTAGTTTCGCTGAGGGTAGTTTATTTTTCTACTATAATTTGTTCCGTCAGCGAGCAGGGCTCTGCCCCTGCACCCCGCAAGCCTTGTAAGGCTTGAGCGAACTTTTAACAGGGGCTGCCGATACAATTATTATTTTTCAAGTTTAATCTGACCCGTAAAGTTCTTATTGACAACTTCCTTGGAAAGCTTACCGCTTCTTAAAACAATCATTCTCTGTGCAACCTCGGCAACCTCGGGGTCATGAGTTACAACTATCAAGGTTGTACCCTCGCTGTGAAGTTTATGAAACAAATCAACAACAATTTTCTCATTTGCTTCGTCAAGGTTTCCTGTAGGTTCATCGGCAAGGATAATCTCGGGATAATTGATAAGTGCCCTTGCAACGCAAACTCTCTGCTGCTCACCGCCTGAAAGCTGGCTCGGCAGGTGCTTTGCACGGTCGGCAAGACCTACTCTCTCCAATGCTTCCATAGCTTCCTTTTCGTCGGGGATACTGTGATAATACTGTGCAAGCATAACATTTTCAACTGCCGTCAAATAATTTACAAGGTGAAACTGCTGGAAGATAAGTCCGATTTTATCACGGCGAATTGTTGTGAGGTTTTTTGAACTCTCCTTTGAGATATCAACTCCGTCAAGGAGAACCTCGCCTTTAGTCGGTTTATCCATACAGCCTATAATATTCATCATAGTACTTTTACCCGAACCCGAAGGACCCATAATTGAAACCCATTCGCCCTTTTCAACCTTAAGGCTGATGTTATCGAGTGCATGAAGTTCACCATATATTTTCGATACATTTTTAAGCTCTAATAAACTCATATTGTATTACTCCTTTTATTCGCCTTTGAGTACCAATGCCGGGTCAACGTCCGTTGCACTTCTTATCGGTATAAGGCTTGAAATTGCAGTAACTGCGATTGATGCGAGAATTGTAATCGGAACAAGCAAGGGTCTGAACGAAATAGAACTGTTGAATACATTCACACTTACTTCCTGTGCAAATACAAATCCGAGAACCGTTCCCAGTATTCCGCCGAGCAATCCCAAAAGCATACTCTCTCCGACAAACTCTATAATGATACTTTTATCGGACGCACCTATCGCCTTACGCAAGCCGATTTCTTTTCTTCTTTCGGCAACAACAGCAGTCATAGTTGTTGCAACGCAAATCATAGTAAGTGCAAGAACTACGATTGTTACAAGCAAAACAAGTGCCTGCAATTTAGTAAGAACCGTTGTTTCCGAAGCGGTAACTCTCTTTACAAGCCTTGCACTGACAGACGGAATATTGCTGTTGATTTTATCGGCATATGCGGTAAGTTCATCGGAATTTGCCGAAACGCTGAGTTCCGCAACGCTGATATTGCCGACATCTTCGGTAAGCTCCTGCAAATCGTCAAGCGACATATAGACGTAATCCTCTTCCGAACCTCCTGTATCTAAAATACCTGTGATTTTAAAATCAATCGAATTATCCACTACAACTTCATCGGAAGTTTCTTTTTCTTCGGGGGTATAATTTACGGTGATATCTCCGCCGACTTTAAGACGGAAATTCTCCGCAACGTTTGCACCGACCATAATTTCACCACTCTGTGACGGCCACTCACCGTCAACCGACCAATACGGACTTGTAAGCTTTGCACCCTCAATCTCAGTACCTGCCGCAACAATGGGGATTTCGTTAATTCTTACATTTTCATAACGGTACGGGGCAACTCCGACAAGCTGTTCATCGGAGATATAGGAAACACCTTGATTTACTTCGTCAAGCAAAAGTTCGTCGCCGTTTGCCGTAAAAATCATATTTGCACCGTAATTTCTGAACTCAGCTCCGAGCTGTCTGGGAACATCGTAATATATTGTAACAAGTCCCGAAAGTACCGTTGCACCTATAGCGATTGAAAGCAATGCTACAATCATTCTCGAACGCCTACGCATAAGAGAAGCCGTAATCATTTTGAAATACATTTTTCTTTTTGTCATATTCTGCCTCCCGATTATCTGCCGTGCAAAACTTCTGTCGGGCGAAGTCTTAACAACATTCTGATTGCAGGAATACTGCCGATAAGAGTTACAATCACTACCAAAACAGCAACTATCGGAATTACCATAGGACGCATAGTGATAGATGAACCGAATACCGTATGTCCGATAATCTGAGCAAATCCAAAGCCTGCGAAGAATCCGGCAAAACCGCCGATTATAGCGGTAATGAATATTTCTGTAAGAACAAGACCCGAAACAGCACCGTTTTGTGCCCCTATCGCTTTCATAAGTCCTATTTCGCTGCTGCGTTCCATAACGCTTGCCGTTACAAGATTACAAATACCCAAAGCCGCACCTATTAAGCTGAGTATAGTAATAAGAATCATAAGTAACTGAGTTTTTTCGAGAATAGCACCCTCGGAATCGGCAACCTGACGAACAGGAGAAGCAACGGAATCTGTGATAACTTCCTGAATCTGATAGCAAATTGAGCTGACATATGCCGTACAATACCATGTTTCATACTGACTTACAGTAAGTGAACTCGGGTCTTTTGCGGCTTTTTCTGCAAGCTCGTTATCGGGGGTAGTCAATGCACTGACCTCAATGCTGTCGATACAGCCGTCAAGGTCGGATAATGCCTGAGCCGCATTCAGCGGAACAAAAATTTTATCGTCTTCATCTCCGCCCGCATCAAAAATACCGACTACAGTAAATGTATTGTCATTTGTGTTACCTTTAATATGTATAGTACTTCCTACAGAAATATTTTCTTTTTCGGCTAATGCTTTACCTACCATAGCTGAATTGTCGTTACTGTGGTTCTGTTCGTCAAGCCACTCGCCCGATGAAATTTCCCACCAGCTTCGCATACTTGTAACACCTGCGTCAAGTTGTTCGCCTGTGGGCAGCTCCATATGATGATTGAACCAACTGCCGACAACCGCAATTTCCGTGCCGTCATCAAGCTCGGCGGAAACATTCACAAACGGAGCATAGTCAACAATATTGAATGCCCAGAAAATAGTCTTGATTTTTCCAAGCTCATCTTCACGGAGATACGCACCCGAGGATTCTCCGCCCTCAACTTCATACAGTTCACTCAAAACGGAAGATTCTTTCGGAACAACGGTAATATTCGCACCGTAGGTTTTAAGCTCCTGATTGACTTTATCGCCGACATCAAGCATAACACTGAGCATAGCGGTAGCAAGAGAGGCACCGAGTGCAATTGTGAACGCAATCATCAACATTTTTTTCCATTGGCGGAAAAGCGTTCCACGAATCATTCTAAAGAACATATTTACGCCCCCTTACTTGAATTCCTTTTCATATTCGAGAAGTCCCTCTATCGGAACAATTATCTTACCGTTATCAATACTGTACGGTATAACTATCGGGTTACAGCCGCCTTTAAAGCCGATAGTGTTTATATTCATAACAACATCGCAAAGCTTGCAGACTACTTGACCGTCTTTTTCATAGTAACCTGTTTCACCGCAGATATCGCAGGCATCAAGACCGATACCGTATGACGAAGAATTCGGTTTTTTGATAACAATAAATCTAATCTGAACATCGTCATCTGTCACATACGCAAAACGGTGAAGATGTTCGTCCTCTACCTGTTCAAATGTAACATAGACATTTTCGCTGTCGTATTCGGTATCTTCAACAGGTGACAATTCAATCTCACGGCTTGAAAGAGTTTTGAACACAGTCATATTCAGAACGGAAAGCACCAGACACACAAGTGCAAGGGTTGCCCAGCGTCTTGTAACTCTCCATTTAAAGCGGATTTTTCTGTGTTCCGCAGGGTTGCTGTAAGGCTCGTGTTCATGAAAGCTCTGAACCCATAAAATAATCGGGATAACTGCACAAAGTGCCATAATTATATATAAAAATAATTTATCGTGATTGGAGGAAAATTTAATTATACTAAAAAGTGTACTGTTTGATTTTATCATACGCTTCGTTACCATAATACGGATACAATTTAATATTTGACGTACCGCATTTGTAACAAGTGCAACACTAAGCAAAATCATTGCTGTTTTTCTTGTAAGTCTTGACAAGCCTTTATCTGTTGCAAGTGCCATAAGATATACTAAAATCATTCCGAAGATGATACCTATACATTTAAAAATAAAGGTTGTTGAAAGTACTGTTTTCTCAACAAGTAAAATCGAGTACGGATATGCAAGAACATCAGGCAAAGCATGAAGCATCAAACCGATTATAATTAACGCAAGCATTGAGGAGGAAGTCACACTTCCGACTCTTTTTAGTTTATTGCTTAATGCAGTGAAAATAAAAAATATTACAAGTACCGAAAGTGCAGCGATAAATATTCTTAAATTCCAAAGTGATGTATCGATAAGCTTAGTCGCATTTTTCAAATAAGCCATAACAGCCGAAGCTATAACACCTAATACAGTACCTGTATATATAATTATTTTACTTTTCTTAAAGGAGATTTTTGAATATCCGAAAATAAGCCCTATAATCATTGACATAAAAAGCAAATCTTCGGTGACTTGAATAAAATATTTTATCACGTTTTTTCGCCTCCTATAGATTTATTTATCGGGAATATTAATTAATATATACATTATTATTAAAATACACTATATAAATTAATTACTCTTCCCTTATAACGCACACAATGCACTGTGCGTTTGAACACAGTGCACATGTTTATTATTTACAAAGTCAAGAAATTACCACTCCTGCGGTACATACTCCCAACCCTCGTAATTAACTTCGAGATTGCCGTCCTTGAAGTACTCGTCAAACGAACCGCCGGGACCTGTTTCCTCGTCAACGTGGAGCAGGTAACCGTTCTCCTCGGGGCTGTGGATTGTGAACTTAATGCTGTATGTATCAGCATCGGGAAGCTTAATGTTAGCACCGTAGTGAGGACCGTCGGAAGCACTCATTTCCATAAACGTACCCTTTGCAGCTTCTTTACCCTTTGAATCTGTTACCAAATAATCAACTGTGAGGTAAGGAACCCAGTCACCTACACCGTAACCGAGGTCGTTCTCAAGAGCTGAGATATCAGCTTCAAGGTGAAGGTCGAAGTCCTCAATGTTCTCGTTGCCGCCCGACATAGGAACAGGCTGGAAGTATACAGCGTTTACGCTAAGGAAGCCTGCTGTTTCCTCCTCAAAAATCGGAATCTCCGTAAAACCGACAGCCTCGTCCGGAGCTGCCGCAGCTGCGTCACTCTTAACCTCGGCAGATGTTGCCTCATTTGTTGTTTCGACTGCATCGGAAGCCGCAGTTGATGTGCCGTTTCCTGCATTTGCATTGCTTGCTGCATCAGTGCTGCCGCAGCCAACAAGAGAAATTGCCATAGCTGCCACAAGAGCCATACCAAGTAACTTCTTTGTCATTTTTCTTCTCCTCCTATATTTACTAAGAAATACTTTACTTATATAAAACCGAATATTTCGGTATATAAAAGACTTGAATTATTTTGCTTTGACTGTTTTATTATTGTCTTTTTTCTTTGCTTTTTTAACTTTCGGCTTAAGTTCCTCTTCAAACTGTTCTTTAGTGATAGTTAAGTAATGAATACCCTCAACGATACCAAGCAATGCCGGAATAAATGTCCAGCAAAGAGCAAGTCTTACAAGACCCTGACCGTATTTGCCGAGATAGAATTTCTGAACGCCAAGACCGCCGAACACAATTGAAAGCAAACCCGCTTCTGTTTTATTTTTCTCTTTCCAGTTCTGCATTACGAAAATCATCAATGTAATGAGAATAAGAATGAGTTGCGGAATAAGTGTTTCATAGCAAGGATAAATACCAAGCACATCAAATACATTGTTTGTAGGAATAATCGCAGAAAGCCAAGCCGGTGAAGTCATTGTGATTACATCACCCTCGATAAGTTCCTTAATGCCCGAACCCAAGAACGAAATTGACATTATGAACATAAGAATACTTGTTCCGAGGAAGAAAGGTCTGATTGGAAGCTTAACGCTGAAGAATCGAATCGCAATGAACACAAACACAAGCACAACACAGCCTACGCCAAATCCTGCCCAAACCATATTGATACTATCTTTGTCCGCAAGAAGAGGCTGGCAGAAGAGGATAACCTCCGCACCTTCTCTGAACACTGCAAGAAATGCAGTGAAACCGAGTGTGAACACACTGCCTGTTTCCGCAGAAACTCTAACCTGCTGATCGATGTAATTAGTCCAAACCTCGGACTCAGCCTTTGAAACCATCCAGTTGCTTACATAGAAGAGAACCAGAACGGCAATCAATGCTGTTATACCCTCTATAACCTCCTGATTCGCACTGTTTGCGAGTTTGAGAAGGTCAAGCAGCCACGCACAAAGAAAACTTGCAGCGATAGCAATGATACAGCCGATGTAAACGACCTTGAGTTTATTTTTGTTGCCCGATTTAACAAGATATGCGATAATCGCACCTACAACAAGAATTGCTTCAAGACCCTCACGGACGATAATTCCGAAACATGCAACGAATGTACCTATTCCGCCGCCGCCACCGCCGACATTTACTGCATTTGCACTTGCAGTATTTGCTGTGGTTGAAGCCGTGTTTTCGGTTTCCTGAGAATCGGCAGAAGATGTTTCTTCGCTGCTGCCGTCATCGCTGCTTTCGTCACCCGAAACACCGTCGAGAATATTGGCATCCTCGTGAATCATACTTCTGAGCTTTTCGATTTCGGTTTTAAATTCATCTACAGTACCGTTATTTTTAGTAACGGATTTGCAGGCACTGAACTGGAGTTCAACCTCTGTTTTACGGCTGCCGGCAATGTAACCCATTGCAACACGCTCGAAGCCTGTGGTTTCGTAATAGCCGTAATAACCTGCATTGACAGCACTGTGAGCACCCTTTGCATCACCGCCCTCATAGATTTCAACCGCCGCATCGAAAACAGCGTCCATAGCTTTCGCAACATCGTTCCATGTACCGCTGGGCTGTCCCGTTGCTTTATACTCTTCCCATGTTGCTATGTAGTCGGTATCGGCAAATGCTGTTAAGCAAGAAAATGAGGACATCGCAAGCAGCGTTACAAAAACGATAATACTTATAAAACAAATGCCTCTATGCTTACCTAATGAAGACATCTGACACCCTCCTTTATGGCATCATATGAATATGATTATACGAAAATTCATAAATGTTTTTCAAAACTAATTAGATTAAACTAACTATATAAATTTAAAATTGCCCATTTACCAATTTGCAAGGGGTCAACATTAAGTTAATATTTCAACACTGCTGCCTGATTAGTTTTGTATCACATCTTATGAACCTTTTATTTGTATTATACCACGCTAACCTCTGAACGTCAATAGAATTTGAGCATTCACGGGATTTTTGTAGGATTACTCAAAAATAACCCCTATTAAAGCATATTTAATTAGAAATAATGCCGCAATTTTTCTTGTATTATGTAACGTGTTTTTTGTTTTAGGTTTAGAATTTTCTAACTCAAACGGACAATTATAAAGTAATATAAAACTAAGTTTCAGACACTGCATAAAATTTTTCGATAAAATTCAATTTCGGGTATTGAAAAGATTTCCGTCTGATGTTATAATAAGCTAAAAGGAATGCAGCCGCAAAATGGTTTTTGCTTTCAACATTAGATATAGTTATAAAATTATAATAATATTTAAAAGTAATATTTACACTTGAAATGTAAAGTTTATTTTATAAAAAACAAATCATTTGTAAATCTATCATCTTACTAGGTATTGAATACAAAAAATACGACAGTAAACCAGTAATAATCATTCTTTTCTATGAAAAAAATCTGTTTGTATTGACAAACGCTTTAAAATGATGTACTATAAATTTGGTAAGTTAAATCTAACTTATTGCCATATTTTAAAGTTTTTAAAGAATTTATTTCGGAAAGGAAATCTATTATGTCTGGAAAGAAAGCTTTAGTATTCGATATCATTTTTATTTTGCTCAGTGCATTTTTCGCTGTAGGTTCGGCATTTATTTTCACTGCCTGCGGTCCTAAAGATGACGGAACGTTTATGACGTGCCACTGGGCTTGGGTTGCTGTTGTTTCGATTGCCGTTGTGCTGGTTGTTCAGTCTGTTCTCAGGCTCTTCTTTAAAAGTGGTGAGGCTAAAAGAGGAATAAGTGCGGCTATGCTCCCCCTTGCGGTTCTGGCAGCGATTGTTCCGAAAACACTGATTAATCTTTGTATGATGGATAATATGCACTGCCACACTATGATGCGTCCGTTTGCTCTTGTAATGGGTATTATTATTGCAGTATTTTCAATTGTGGATATTATCGCTCACAGTGCTGCTCTCAATAAAAAATAATGTGAGGAAAACTCAATGAATATCAAAAAATTATCGCTCCGAAATCTTGTCAAAAAACCGCTCCGAACTACGGCTCTGCTTTTTATTGTGGCATTTCTTGTGTTCTCAATGTTTGGCGGTGCGGTTGTTGTTACAAGCCTGCAAAACGGTATGAACAGTTTGGAAGCACGGCTGGGTGCAGATGTTATAGTTGTTCCGAACAGTGCAAAATCCAAGACAAATTTGGAATCTATTCTTTTGCAGGGTACTCCCGGTTATTTCTATATGGACAAATCTTATACGGATAAAATCGCAGAGATTGACGGTGTGGAAAAGGTTTCGGCTCAGTACTTCCTTGCTTCTGCTAAATCGGGCTGCTGCTCGATGGCTGTTCAGATTATAGGATTTGACCCCGAAACAGATTTTACTATTAAACCGTGGATTCAAAGCAAGTACAATGATGAGCTTGGTTTGTGCGATGTTGTTGTCGGTTCGGATATAAATTCGATTGTCGGCGGTAAAATAAAACTTTACGACACCGAATGTAACGTTGTGGCAAAGCTTGAAAACACAGGTACTGCACTTGACACGGCAATTTACACGAATGCCGATACTGTAAGGACACTCATAACGGCAGCCGGCAAACAAGGCATTAATGTTCTTTCCGATAACAGTCCCAACAGTGTGATTTCATCTGTTTACGTCAAGGTTATGGACGGCTACGACCCTCAAGCGGTAACTGATGACATTAATCTTCATGTCCGAAAGGTTCAGGCAGTTCGTACAAAGAATATGCTGACAGGCATTTCGGACAGTCTTTCGGCTATTTCGGGAACTGTAACGGTGCTTATCATTGTAGTGTGGATTATGTCAATTATTATTATGCTTATTGCTTTTTCAATGCTTATCAATGAGCGTAAAAAAGAGTTTGCGGTACTTAGAGTTATCGGCACTTCAAGGAAAATGCTGGCAGAGATTATCATTTCGGAATCGGCAGTTATAGGAATTCTTGGCGGTATAATCGGTATTGCGGCGGCTTCGATTGTTGTGTTCCCTTTCAGCTCGCTGATTGAGGAAAACCTTGGACTTCCGTTTTTGCTTCCGAGTGCCGCACAAATTCTCGTTTATATTGCGGCAGCTTTGTCGGTGGCACTGATTGCAGCTCCGCTCTCGTCGGCATACTCCGCTTTTAAACTCAGTCGGGTTGACACGGGTCTTATTCTGAGGGAGTGATAATTTTATGATAATTAAAGCTGAGGGTATAAGTAAAACTTATCCACGTAAATCTGCCGAGGCAAATTATTTTTATGCCGTAAAAGAAACAAGTTTGGAGCTTAAAGAGGGAACTTTATCCGTCATTCTTGGTCGCTCGGGAAGTGGAAAATCGACTTTGCTAAATATGATATCGGGACTTTTAATGCCGAGTTCGGGTAAAGTGCTTTACGATGATACCGATATTTACAGTCTGAATGACAAGGAGCTTTCCGTTTTCAGGAATAAAAATATAGGTATGATTCCGCAGGTTCAATCGGTACTTCCAAATCTCACTGTTATGGAGAATGTTACTCTGCCGTATATGCTTTACAAAAAAAATAACAGTATTACAGAATATGCGGAAGAACTTCTGAAAACCGTTGATATATCTAATTTGAAAGATGTTTACGCTTCGGATTTATCCGGTGGTGAAATGAGAAGAGTTGCGATTGCAAGAGCATTAATTCAAAAACCTAAAATTATACTTGCAGACGAACCGACCTCCGACCTTGACGATGAAAATACTAAAAATGTATTTGAAATATTCAAAAAGGTAACGTCAAAAGGCATTTCGGTACTTGTTGTAACCCACGAAACAGAATCTAAGGAATATGCGGACGTGGTTTACAAAATGACTTCAGGCGAAATTGTTAAGGAATAAAAAATCCCCCACTTTCGGGGGATTTTTTGTTTGTGTATGTATATTTGAGAATTAATCTATTTGTATTACTCCCCAGTTTCCGTCTTTCAGAACCCATGCTTTTCCTTCGTACACAGGACAAATTTGTTCGTACTCTCCGAATGGAATAACTGTTTCGTTTGAACTTGTGAAAAGTGCATATTCTCCGTCCTTGCAAAGTACAACATAACCGTCGGAAGAACTGAATGCACTTTTAGGATAATTCAAACGGACTGCGTCTTCAAATGATTCCTTTTTGTTGCAGGAATCATCGTATTCAAAAGGAATCACAGTTTCGCCTTTTGAGTTTACATATCCCCATTTTCCGTCTTTTTTGAACGGAATTATTCCGTCGGAATAATTTCCGCCTGCATCGTAAATTTCAGTACCTACTCTTTCCCCGTCTGTAACAAGAACATATTTAGATACATAGCTGCTTTGTGTTCCGTAATTCTTACCCGTAACTTGACCGTATGAACCCATTTCCCCCAACATCGCCGAATATATACCGGAAGTGTGTTCATAAGGCATATTTGACATAGCTTGATAAAGTTTGCCGTCATCTTCAGCCCAAACCAGATTTTGAACGCCGTTAGTTCCTATAACGGAAAAACCCATTTCCGAATCGGGAGAAACGGAAACAGAACCGTCAAAATTAACACTGACAAGATAATACTTTGAATTATCTTTTTTAGCAGAAATTTTGCCCATAAAACCAAGTACAATCTGAGTGTATTCGGGATCAAGAATATACTTTCCGTCATAGTTCATAAGACCCCATTTTCCGCCTGTTCTGACAGCAACAACATCTTGATACAAAATCGAACCAATAGAACCAACATCGTAGTCATATTTATTTGAGGAATTCTCCAGTGACTTCGGCTGATAATAAAACAAAGGAGTAACAACATCAATATTTGAAATGGGGTTTACAGCCCAATCGAACTTCTTTTCATCTTTTCCAAAATTTTTCGCTTCGGAAGCAATTTCCCCAATTAAATCATTAAAAAGATTTCCTTTTTCCGAGTCACTGTCGGAATCGTTATCAATCTCTTCGTCTTGTTCATTATCGGATAATATTTCGCTTTCGGATTCATTGTTGTTTTCAAGAATATCCTCCACAATATCATTAACGATATCGGAACTGGTTGTTTCATCATTGGAATTATCATCAGCACTTGATGTTTCTTCTTCTGCACTGCTCACTGCTTTTCTTGAATTTATGTCATCAGGGTAATTTTCAACGCTGCACCCTGCAAGAACAACACCGACAAGCATTGCCGAAACTATCATTTTTATTTTGTTATTCATAACATCACTCCATATAAGATTATCGTTAATAACTTAGATATAAGCTATCCCGTCATTAAAAACTTTAGATTTCACAAACTTAATATCTCCGAATCTTTCGGAAAGCTTGTCGCAAAGCGGCTGTATAACAACGTCTTCCGACTTATAATGTCCAAGAACAAATACGGAAACTCCGTTTTCGTTCGCTGCCAAAAGCTCGTGATGTTTTAGCTCCCCCGTCACAAAGGCATCGCACCCCTCGCCTATTGCGGAAAAAATTTCACTTCCGCCTGCACCCGAACACAGTCCGACTTTTTTTATATTATGGTTTGTTTTTGTGTAAGAAAAACTTTCACAATCAAAATTTTTCTTTAACACACTTGCAAACTCTTCCGATGTGAAAATTTTCTTTGTATCACCCACAAACAAAATGTCGTTATTCTCACTTATGCCAATATTTTCAAGCTCCATTGCCTTTGCAAGCTCTGTATTCACACCAAATACAGGTGACTTATCAAGATTGGTATGTGCACATATCGCCGAAATGTTACGACTTATAAGACGGTAAACCGCACTGTTTGACAGAACCCTTTTCAGCGGATTAAAAATAATCGGGTGATGACTTATCACAACCTCTGCTCCGAATGCCGCTGCTTCATCGACTACTTCCGAGGTAATATCAAGAGTAACTATCGCTTTTGTTACTTTACTGTTGGGATTTCCGACAAGTATTCCCACGTTGTCATAGCTTTCTGCCGTATCAAACGGAGCAAAGCTGTCTATAAAATTATAAATTTCCTTAACAGTCGCCATTTATATCAACTCCGAATCTCTCTTTAATTTCAGCAATCGCCATATCAAGTTCGTTTGTGTCTTTGCCGTCGTGTTTTTTGCCGTTTGACTTGAACGTTAATTTTTTCAGCACCTGCCGCATATACGCTTTTGCAAACTCATCTTCACTGTCAAGCATACCTATATAATGAAAAGGAACACCACGTTCCTTAACCTTACCACTGTAAACCGACAAAATAACCGTATAATTCTTTCCTGCATGAGTACAAGCTTTTTCGCTCATAATTTCAAAGCCGTTTTCCGTGAGATATTTTCTCAGGATATGAGCTTTAGTCATAGGTTGCAGAATTAAGTGCTTATCGGGATTTTTAAGCCACTCTGCCCTGTCGATAATATTACAGATAAGCTCCGCCCCCATACCTGCCATAACTATATCATCGGCTTCATCAGAAAATATTTCGTCAAGACCGTCACTCAAACGTGTGATGACAATATCCGAACAATCGTACTTCTCGATGTTTTCAGAACCGCTTTTAAGCGGAAGAGGTCGGATATCTGCTGCTACCGCCGATTTTATGATATTATTTTTCGCAAGCCATACGGGCAAATATGCGTGGTCTGTTCCGATATCCGCAAGCTTTGAATTCTGTCTGACGAAATCGGCACAGGCAGAAAGTCTGTTGTCAAGTGTAAATAATTTATTCACGATATACTCCCTGTTTTTCGTTTGTATTATACAACAAATATATTTTATTTATTCATTCCGAATTTCATATAATTATATTTATTATAACATCTTTTTTATTAAAAGGCAACATGAAATTTGTAAATTCATTTAAATTGCTGCAATTATTAAAATTTTATTTAAAATAATGTATATAAACTCAGATATCCTTATTGACAAATTCGGCGGTTAATGCTAAAATTTATTGTGTAAAGTTTTTTGTGATTATACACTTTTTGGGGATATGAGCTTGAATTATCCTATTCCCTTTCCGATAAGATATAATTAAAATTTTACATAATAGCCGCTTTAAACATCTGTGTAAAATTTATTCAAACTCCCTTAGAAAATGTATTTTTACATAAAACAAAAATTTAACAAAGGAGAAAATTTTATGGCAAAACAAAAACTAAAAGTCACTGCGAAGAAAAGTTTAGCCGTACTCACAACAGCTGCACTTATTCTTTCGTGCGGTATGACGGGATTGTTTACTGCGAACGCTGCCGAAATCGACGAAACCGTTGCTTCCGCAGCAGTAGGTGAACCGACCGAGATTCGCATTTTCAATGCCAAAGGACAGGATATTACCGACAATCCTTTTGTGTACCTCGATAACTCCAATCGAGCAAACGGACCTACAAGTACAACCGTCAGTGCCAAGGTTACAGATGCAAAGGGTAATATTGTAAACACCGATATTCACGCTGCCCTCGATCCACAGCCCGCCAGCCTGCCGCATGTCAGAGGACGCTTCCAGGACGAAAGCACTGTAGAGCTTTATGCAGCAACCTATGACAGCAAAGGAACGGAAACCTCTTACAAAGAGGGAACTACACGTCTTCACTTTTCCGCAGCAAACGGTACTCTCTACCGTGATATCAACGTAGTGGTTTACAAGCCCGCAAAGGACGTTAAGCTTTACTGGGGCGACAAGAACAATCAGCTTCAGCTTAACGACTTTTGTTTGAACAACCACATTGAGGTTATGGCAATCGAAAATCACAAAACTCAGATTTACAGTGAGTTTATTGATAAGGATTCAACCGATAAAATGGAATATCACGTTTATGACGGTTATTTTGAAGGAACTTCGGGCGGCACGGAAACAACAAAAGCCGAAATCTCCGAGGACGGTCTTTTCACACCGAAAGAAAACGGCGAGGTAACAATTTACGCTAAGGCAAAGGCTACCGAAACTTCGGACAGAACTTTTTCCAAAAACGATAAAAAAGTTTACTACGAAGATGAAAACGGCGACATAAAAACCATGACATTGAAAGATGTTCAATCAATGCCGAAGTACATTCATGTTATTATTGTAAAAGAAAATCCTGCAAAATCTTTAAGCATAACAAATAATCCAGAGGTAATGGAAGCAAACGAAACATATCAGCTCGAGCTTGACAAAGAGCCTAAGAATCCTTACAGTCCGGGTTATGAAACAGGTGCTACGGACGTTATCAGATGGGAAAGCAGCAATAAAAACGTTGCAACCGTTGACGATAAGGGTCTTGTTACGGCTGTAGGAAAGGGCGACGTAAAGATTACTGCTTACGGTGAAACGGAAAATGTTTATGCAGAATGTAATATTCGTATTCTTACAAAGGCTACGGCTGTAGTAATTTCTCCGAAGCCTATTACAACAAGAGTGGACGTTTCATTTGAGCTTAACGCAAAAATGGCTCCCGATACTGCCGACGACGAAATCGAGTGGACTTCCTCCGATCCGAGCATTGCCACTGTCGAGCCTAAAAATCCGGGTCAGTTTACAAATACTCAGACTGCGATTGTTACAGGTGTAAAGGAAGGCAGTGTTACAATTACCGCAAAAGCAAAAAACTCCGGTTGTGAGGATAAATGTCTTGTCACAGTAAACAAGAAAATCCTTTCAGATAGTCTTACACTCAGTACCCCACAGGGCAACAGAATACTTTCCATTGCCGATGACAGCACAATTACAGTTTACACAAACAATGACCTCACAGTAGACGCACGTCTTACCGGAGAGGGTATTGATGCCGATGATACTGTTGTATGGACTGTTTCAAATAATAATGATAACGTTACAATCCTCAATCAAGATTCAAAGAGCATTACCGTTCACGGTAATATTGAGGGTACTATTAAGGTAACCGCAAAATCAAAGGTTAAAGGCAGTATTACAAAGTCTTTTAATATCAATGTTTTAAAGAGCTGTGATATAAACAAATCAACAATTCAAAATGCTAATAATACAAGTCAAACCTTAAACGGCACTGTTTTTCTCCAGAGAGGTAATCTCCTTGCACTTCAGGCTGATTTGAAAATTGATAATAACAATTACCCCTACAGACATTCCGACGGCGTTGCAAGCTGGACTTCAAGCAATCCGGAGGTCGCAACCGTTGATGACAGCGGTAATGTCAGAGCAGTTTCCGATAATGGCACATCTGTTATTACTATGACAACACTTTCCGGAAAGACAAAGCAAATAATAATCAGTCCATTTTCAACATCGGATATTATTTTAGGAAACGTTACAGCACCTGCGAGTATAGATGCTCTTCCGACCACAACAATTGTTTTAAATCAAAAAACATTTGAACAGTCAGCAAAACAAATTACAACTACGGTTAAAGATCAGTACTCCACAAACAAAAACGGTGCATTATGCACATGGTCTTCATCAGATGAAGAAGTTGCAGTTGTATCCGAAACAGGATATGTAACGGCAAAAGGTATAGGAACAACTATTATCACAGCAAAATCAGGTAAGGTAGAATCTTCCTGTATTGTTACTGTAACGGTTTCCGTTGATAATATAAGAGCAGAATTCGGAGAAGTTGAGAATTATACCTATTCTCCGTTAATTAAGTCTTATGAGCCTAAAGTTACAGTTGAGGTAGACGGTAAAACACTTTTTGAAGATATTGATTATACTATTGAATACAAAAACAACACAAAAGCAACAACCGGCAGCTCATCAGCTACTTTAATAGTAAATGGTATAGGATTTTACTCAGGCAAGAAAGAACTCTACTTCAAAATTAATCCAAAGCCTTTTGACGAAACCGATTTCACAATAGCTCCTATTGACGATCAGCAATGCACAGGCAAAGAAATCAAACCAAAGGTGCAGATTGAATGCCTCGGCACACCGCTTGAAGAAGGTGTAGATTACACACTCTCTTACACCAATGCAGTAAAACTAACTACGGAAGAAACACCGGCAATTATCAAAATAACCGGCAAATCGAACGGTAACTACACGGGAGAATTAACAACAACATTTAAAATTTACTGCAACCACGAAGAACTCGGTACTCCTACTATAGTAAAAAAAGCCGTGTATGAAACTAACGGTATTCAGAAAGAAACCTGTAAGATTTGTAAGACAGTAATCGAAACCGAGATTACTTACACAGGCAAATACGGCGATGTTGACAATGATTCCAAAATAACCTCCGCTGATGCTTTGAGTATTCTCAGATATTCCGTAAAGCTGGACGAATTTAACAAATATCAGGTTAAGCTTGCCGATGTAAATAAGGACAACAACGTTGACAGCTTGGACAGCTTGACAGTACTTCGTTACAGTGTTGGTCTTATTGATGAAGGTGCTGTAACAGGAACCGAAGAAAACGATTTTTCAAAATAATAAGCTTATAATTCCTTTCATATTATTATAAGGCACACCGCCAAGTATCAATATATCGATACTTGGCGATGTTTTTTTGAATATTATTATTTTTTGTTTTTTATTCTGTTAATAATTGTATAAATTATTATTAATATAGAACCTATTGCAATAAAAAATAAACTCACAACCAGATTTATAAAATTATCCTTTGCAAAAATACTTCTCGGAATAGGTTCACCGATAATAATATCAATTATTTTATTTATTGTCATCATAAACAAACCGAAATATATCAATGCACCGCCTGTTCTTGCAGCCGCTCCAACTCTCCAATATCTGACTATCAAAAAGAATATCCACGCTGATAACACACACACTGTCGTTATTGCAAGGGACGGAAACCATGTATTTCTGTTTTTATTAAATACATTTACAAAAACAATAAGCATATACAACAGAACCGTATCACTCAAAAATACAAGCAAGCCTTTGTGCTTCTTCCAGAATATCTCGTTTGAGAAATAATCTTTTGCGATTATAGGCAGAAACACCGTAGAAAAAAACAGCAGCACAGATGTTGCGGCTATGAAAAACCACCGTCCGTGAGTGTATATACAGCACGTTGCAAGCAGTAAAAGCAAAGTTCCTACGAAACCCAGTGAGGTATACAAAAATCGATTACGCACAACCACAAGCGGAACTACCGTAACAGACGCTACCACAAACAGCGATGTTAAAACTATGAAAAACCATGTCAATGCATGACCTGTGGCGAGATTCACAATAAATGTAACCAGTACAGGTATCATTAAAATCATTGCGGCAGCTATTCCTACAGTAAAGCTTGTTCTCCTTGTTTTCTTGAAATGCTTATCAAGAACAGTATTTTTTTCATTTATGATACTGTTATCAATTGTATTACGTTTCAAGTTATCAAGTGTTACAGAACATTTTTCGCATTCCGCAATATGTTCTTCAATAAACTCCCTGCTTGATGGACTGCAAATTTCATCAACATAAAGAGGTAAAATATCCTGCACAATTTCACAAACATTTTTCATTCTTTATCAATCCTTTCCTGAATTTTAAGTCTTGCACGGTGATAAGTTACTCTTGCCCAGTTCTCTGTTTTCCCGAATATAGAGCCTATTGTTTTAAACGGCAATTCTCCGAAAACACGAAGGTGGAAAACCTCTTTATACGGTTCTTCGAGAGTATGTAAAATACAGTGAATTTTATAGGCATAATCGGAATTTTCGAGATTCAATTCTATGCTGCTGTCCTGTGACGGTTCTTCACACTGTTCCATAGGAACAAGCTTTTTCTGCTTTCTCAGCTCATCTACATATAAGTTTTTGGCAATGGCACAAAGCCAAGTAAGCTCGCTTGAACCCTTGCGATAAGTATGTTCTTTCAGCATAGCTTTAACAAAGGCATTCTGAGTAATTTCCTCGGCGGTGATTTGATTTTTTGCAAGCGTCATCACATAGGAGTACACCTGCATATAGTACACCGCATACAATTTTTCAAAATCCATTAAACTTCTATCACCTCAGCTTTCATAGATTAGACGTATCAAAAAGCAATTCGTTACAATATTTTTTAAATTTTTTCTACCTGTACGGTTGGCGAAGCTTGTTAAAGTTTGGTCAAGCTTTTCAAAGATTGCGGGTCAAGGGCAGAGCCCTTGTCGCTGACGAAACAAATTATTGTAGAAAAATAAACTTCCCTCAGCGAAACTAAACAAACTATGCTTAGAAAATAAAAATAAAAGCATATACAAAAACGTATCTATCTGTACAAACCAACAAAGACAACAGCGTAGCGAATTGCCGGTCAAAGAAAGATAACCCACGATTTGATTTCAACCGTACAACTACAAAATTTTTTTCATCAATACTATTGTATATAAAATTTAATATTCGGTCAAATTTTTTGCAGCAGAAAATGCCGACACTGCATAAAACAGTATCGGCACTCTCTGTTATATATGAAACTATGCAAAAACGCTAAAATCAGAAGTCAACCTCTGTATCATAGTAACAAGCTTTGAGGAGTTTTTCCATCTCCTCTTGGCTGGGCTGACGTGGGTTAGAACCTGTACAAGCATCACCAAGAGCATTCTTTGCAATTTCGGGCAATCTCTCAAGGAATACATCTTCGGGAACAAAGCCCTGCTCTGTCGGGTAGGAATCTGCACCGTAATTCTTTATGCAGTGCGGAATATTCAAGTCATCGTTCATCTTTCTGAGATAGTCGATGAGGAGCGAAATCTTCTCGTCGAGCGACTCTCCGCCGAGGTTCATAAAGTCGGAAATCTCACCGTATCTCTTAGCCGCTGTTTCGTCCTTAGCGTTGAAAGCGATAACCTTAGGCAGATACATAGCATTGGCAGCACCGTGAATAATATGTGCACCGTAATCTGCGAAAGCCGCACCCGTCTTATGAGCCATAGAATGAACGATACCCAAAAGTGCATTTGAGAAAGCCATACCTGCAAGGCACTGTGCATTGTGCATACTGTCACGCTTTGCGATATCGCCGTTGTAAGAACCTACCAAATCGTTCTGAATCATCTTAATAGCGTGAAGTGCAAGTGGGTCTGTGTAGTCGCAGTTAGCCGTTGAAACGTAAGCCTCGACAGCGTGAGTTATAGCGTCCATACCTGTGTGAGCAACAAGCTTCTTAGGCATTGTTTCGGCAAGGTCGGGGTCAACGATAGCAACATCGGGAGTAATCTCAAAGTCTGCGATAGGATACTTAATACCCTTTGAATAATCCGTGATAATCGAGAATGCAGTTACCTCAGTAGCTGTACCCGAGGTTGACGAAATAGCACAAAAATGTGCCTTTGTGCGGAGCTTAGGCAAACCGAACACCTTGCACATATCCTCGAATGTAACATCGGGATATTCGTACTTAATCCACATAGCTTTAGCCGCATCAATCGGAGAACCGCCGCCCATTGCTACGATCCAATCAGGCTGGAACTCCTGCATAACCTCTGCACCTTTCATAACTGTTTCAACAGACGGATCCGGCTCGATACCCTCGAACACTTTAACTTCCATTCCTGCTTCTTCAAGATAAGATACGGCTCTGTCAAGGAAGCCGAATCTCTTCATGCTTCCGCCGCCGATACAGACAATAGCCTTTTTGCCCTGAAAGTTTTTCAAAGCTTCCAAAGCACCCTTTCCGTGATAAAGATCTCTTGGTAATGTAAACCTGTACATAATTTTTCCTCCTTATTTATATAAAAATGTATTCAATTTATTTGTTTTATTTATTATAACATAAATTTCCCAAATAGTAAAGAGTTTTTTTATTAAGATTTTTAAATTTTTATACATTAAATTATTAATAAAATGTTATGAGAATTTGGATATTCATTGAAATCATAATCAAGTTTTTTCTGCATATACTTTTACAAATAAAGGTTTGTCGCCGAGCGGCGACAGGCAACACGTTTTTTGACATGTGAAGATTTTTTATCCGTAACTTCACGCACCCGACCGATATAAACGTAACTTTCAGTCGGGTACACAAAGCGAAAGTTAGAAAAGAATTGCTTCACGCATCTCCTGCGGACGTTGTCCGCCGTTGTCCGCAAATAATCATTTGGTCGGGAGGAAATTTAAATTGACACAATATAACGAATTAAGCGACAAAAACACGGAAACCACAAAAATTGCAAGAGCAATACTTTTAGGATGTGCAGTCGGAGCGGCGGTATGTGCCGTTCTGCTGTCGCTGTCGGCAATGCTTTTTGTAAAGCTGGGAAGTCTGCCCCTTGGATATCTTCCGCTTATAACAACGTTCATAGGAGCAGTGGGAGCATTCACGGCAGGATATTTCACTGTGAAGCTGTACAAAAAAAGAGGTATGCTTTTGGGAGCATTGTCGGGAGTTCTTCTGTTTTTGATAGTATTTGTTACGGGACTTGTTCAGGGTATTGAAAACGACGTTGTGAGTGCTTTGATAAAATGTGCGGTGTTCGCTGTTATGGGAGCAATCGGCGGAGTTGTCAGAGTTAATAAAAAGGTCAAGGTTAAAAAATACCAATAAAAACATTGGACTGATTGCATTTTTCACAATCAGTCCGTTTTATTATTCGATATTCAATTTATAATGTTTAACCGTCATAATGTTCCCTTTGACATTTGCTTTAGATTCTCCTGTAGTAATAAATCCCAAATGTTTCACTATTTTCTCGCTTGCGATATTATCCGGTATGACATCGGCATACAAAACAGCTGTGCCGTAATTTCTCCGCATATATGCAATTACCCATTCAGCCGCTTCCGAAGCGTAGCCTTTACCCCATTCAGAACGCTTAAACTGATAGAAGAAACCGTACTCACGATTTTTCTTATTCACACTCGGACAGCCGACAACTCCGATAAATTCATCATCTTTCAAAACTGCAAATACCATTTCGCCTATCCAATTCATAAGTTTTTGCTCGGTATTGTAAAGTGATAAATTTTCACGGACAGCTGTGTATTTGATAACCTCTTCATCATTCCACAAATCGTGAAAGTCATTCAAAAACGTTATATTTACAAGCCTGTACACCAATCCGTATTCAAACATTTATTATACCTCAAATACTTCCTCAAAAGCTTCTTCTTCGTACTCTTCGTCATTTTCTTCCAATTCTTTGGCAGCTTCCATTTTTTCGGCTTTCTCCATAGCAATTATCTCTTCCATAGTATAACCCAATTGTTTTTCTATTATCTTTACATTTTCATACTGTGTAACATTATATACCGTAGAAATGCAGCCTATAATTGCTCCGAATAATCCTACATCAAATGTGAGCCAATGATTCATAATAATGCCGATATAAAATACTGCAATAAACAAAAGCATTGCAACGAAATGTGCCAAACCTATATTTTTATAATACGTTTTTCCGTGCATAATAAATCCTCCAAAACAAACAAAAATAGACGAAAAAGTAAATATCCCTTATCGTCTATTTTAACACTTTAATTTAATAACGTCAAGTCTAAAATCTGAATATCATATTTAAAGTTTGTGCAATATTTTTGTATAAATTAATTATGCTTTTGTTAAGCCGGCAAACTTCGCCATAAGCTTTTTAGTTCCTTCTTTTTCAAAGGCAATTTCAAGAAACACATCATTTCCTAAAGGCTGCGATGAAAGCACTACTCCTTTACCGAATTTTTTATGTACAACCGTATCACCCACAGAGAAATTTATGTCACCTTGAGCGACAGCGGCAGTTGACGGCGAAGATGAAATAGCCTTTGCACTTGTCATAAGTCTTGCTTTAGGCTTTGCGTTCTCGACAATCTCGGGATTTCGGACAACAACCACAGCTTGTGTTTCCTCCACAAAATCAGACGGAATTTCGGTTGTAAACACAGACGGACGGTTATACTTAGTTGAACCAAAAAGCATTCTCGACTTCGACTTAATAAGATAAAGCTCCTCTTTCGCACGTGTTATCGCAACGTAAGCAAGACGGCGTTCCTCCTGCATATCCTCTTCGTTGTAGATAGCCTGCACACCCGGGAAAATTCCGTCCTCCATACCCGGAATAAACACAACCGGGAACTCCAAACCTTTTGCACTGTGCATAGTCATAAGCACTACACTGTCGGAATTTTCGTCGTAATTATCGATATCGGTAAATAGGGAAATTTCCTCCAAAAATCCGTAAAGGCTGGCTTCATCGCCGTTTTCTTCCTCATACTTAACAATGTTCGATTTAAGCTCCATAATATCCTCGAAACGCTGTTCGTGGTCTTCTTTCTCCTTTTTGAGGAAAGATTTATAATCAATAGTATCAAGTAATTCTGTGTAGAGGTCGCCTAGGCTTATGTTATCGTCCTCAGCCATTTCGGAAAACCTATTGATAAGCGACACAAAAACCATAAGCTTTGGAGCAGCTTTTCTCAATGCGTCGTATTCATCGGCTCTTTTGATAACCTCAAAAATACTCAAACCCTCTGCGGCTGCAATCTCGGCAGCTTTATTCACAGTTGAGTCACCAATAGAACGCTTAGGCTTATTGATAATACGTCTTAGTCTTATATTATCATTCGGGTTATTGATAACCTGCAAATATGATGTCATATCCTTGATATGCTCTCTGTCATAGAAACGGTGACCGCCAATAAGTCTGTGAGGAATTCCGTTTCTTACCAAATTTTGCTCCAAATTGTTACTTTGTGCATTCATTCTGTACAATATAGCAAAGTCGCTGTACTTTCTGCCGTTAGCAACACCGTCAAGAATTTTTTCTGCAATAAAAGAAGATTCCTCACGCTCCGTTTTAACTGTATGCAGGTCGATTTTCTTACCCTCGGCGTTTTCTGTCCAGAGGGTCTTACCCTTACGCTCGGAATTATTACTGATAACAGCATTCGCTGCGTTCAGAATATTCTTTGTACTGCGGTAATTCTGTTCAAGACGAATGACGGCAGCATTGTCAAAAGTTTCCTCAAAAGACAGAATATTTTCAATTGTTGCACCTCTGAATTTGTAAATACTCTGGTCATCGTCGCCGACAACGCAAATATTATTGTACTTAGCCGCAAGCATACTTATAAACTTATACTGAACCTTGTTTGTATCTTGGTACTCATCAACCATTATGTACCTAAATTTATTCTGATAATATTCAAGAATATCGGGATTTTTCTCAAAAAGCAGCACGGTATTACTCAACAGGTCGTCAAAATCCATAGCATCGGAGGTTTTAAGTCTTTCCTGATAAAGTGAGTACACTTTTGCAATACTGATTTTTCTTGTATCCGTACCGGCAAGCGTTGCGTATGCGTTTGGAAGAATCATAGAATCCTTCGCCCTCGAAATCTCGCCGATAATCGACTTGTGAGAAAGTATCTTATCATCAATGTTGAGCTGTTTCTGACAGTCCTTGATAAGTCTTTTCTGATCCTCGCTGTCGTAAACTGTGAACTTATCCGAATAACCCAATCTGTCGGCATATCTTCTTAGAATTCTCGCACAGGTTGAATGAAAAGTCGATGCCCAAATTGAATTGCCGCCCTCGGGAACTCTTGCCGAAATTCTCTCCTTAAGCTCTCCTGCCGCCTTGTTTGTAAATGTGATAGCAAGAATATTCCACGGCTTCACAGGCTGAACAGCTAGCAAGCTTTTGATATACGGGGCAAGCTCACCGCCGTTTTTGACAAAATTTTTCATTTCGTCAATATCCTCTTCCGTGATACTGTCGGAAATTTCGTCCGAATAAAAAGCGTTGCCGTATTCAATAAGGTTAGCAATTCTGTTTACAAGAACGGTAGTCTTTCCCGAGCCTGCACCTGCCAATATAAGAAGCGGTCCGTTTACGTGAAACACCGCTTTCTGCTGAACGCTGTTCATTCGGGAGAACTCTTTTTTCATTACGTCTTTTCTTAATTCAATCAAACTCTGTCTGTCAATCATTTATATATAAGATCCTTTCAAAATAATTTAGGTTGAAAATTAGTTTGATACAGCTTTTTCCAAATCCTCCTCTGTCTTCAAAGTCGGCATAAATTTTCCGGCAAACTTGCCTCTGCCTTTTATATAGAAAACACCTAGGATTGAAAATATTATCGCACCCAAGCAATTCACCATTAAGTCTTTCATCGTGTCCTTTATTCCGATATCCAAATAGCCGTTATACACAAACTGTACTGTTTCACCGTTCACAGAACCGCTCAAAGTAGTGTGAACATCATCTATCACAACAGCACTGTTTACACCACTGGGATTTACAACTGTATTCACACTGGCAATGGTATTGTAAATAAAATCTTTCTGCATATCGGTGTGAAAGAAGTAGTCCATACTAAACTCAAAAAACTCCCATACAACACCGACTGTCATAGAGAAACAAAATGCAACAAACGCAACGAAAAGCGGTGATGCGGTAAAGTGAAAATGCGGGTCGTTATTCAAAATATCTATAAGAGCAAAGCCTATCGCCGCCATCATAAATCCGTTGATTGTATGAAGCATAGTATCCCACGATTTGAATATACCGTAGAAGTTCTGTATTTCACCGAGGATTTCCGCAGAGAAAGCGAACAGCAAAATGATAACCTCCAGAACGGACGGCAGCTTAATGTTCAATCGTCTGTCAACAAATGCAGGAATCAAAAACAACGCAAGCGTAAGCACACACATCAATACATTGTAATAATTTCCGTGAACCGCCTGAATAGCCATAGTTGCAATTACAAGTAATCTCAGAACAAAATATGTTATAATAGTACTTTTTGGCTTACCCTGAACATAATTTCTTGCTTCTTCAAGAAACGACTGTTTTTTATTTTTTTCTCTTTTAGATTTTTTAGCCATCAATACACCCCCGGAATACTTAATATTGTCAACTTAAAACTAAACTGTCTTGATTTTTTTACTCTTCTTTAAAATCATTTAAATACAGAAAATTATAGATATACAAGAAAAAATCAAGCATATCTATAATTTTACCAAATTTACAATTTTTAGTCAAGTAGGAAAGCAAAGGTTGTTTCGGAACTTTTTTGAAAACACGTAAATTATTTTAATCCGTAAGCTCCTTTTCTTTTTCCAATGTTGGGTCAACGGTGAATGGCAGAACAAGAGAAATACGTGTACCCAAATTTTCATAGCTTAAAAGCTCAAAGTAACCGTTATGTTTATCTGCAATCCATTTTGCTATTGAAAGTCCCAATCCCGAGCCGCCGTTCTGTCGATTTCGTGCCGGGTCGCTTCTGTAAAACCGTTCAAAAATTTTATCTGCATCTTCACTTTTTACACCAATTCCGTAATCCTGAACTTCAATTGCAAAGTATGTTTCGTCACGTTTTTGTAGACGAAGTATAATATCGGTATTTGCAGGAGAATATTTTATAGCATTATCAACAAGAATTCTCAAACACTGCTTAATTAATGAAGTGTCCGCCTGAGATGTAATTTCGGCTCTGAGGTCAAGAATAAATTCGTGGCTGCTGTCAATCATTACAAATTCATCGTAAATGTCACACATCAATTGATTTATACTGATTTCTTCAAGTCTGAGAACCGTTCTGCCGCTGTCACCTCTCGCAAGGAAGAGAAGATTTTCCACAAGTCTGTTCATATTCTCGGCTTCACTTTTTATGGAGGCTATAGATTCATCGAGAATTTCCTTATCCTCTCTGCCCCATCTGTCAAGCATATTGGCATAACCCTGAATGACGGCAATAGGCGTTCTTAGTTCGTGCGAGGCATCGGATACAAAACGAATTTGACTTTTATAGGAATTTCGCATACGCTCCAAAAGGTCGTTTATGGCATCTTCCATTCCCATAAATTCTTTTTTGCCGGTATGAATTTTATCGTTTGAATCATTGGGTGAAAATTTATTGATTGCATCCTGCAATGTTGAAAATTCTTCACTTGTCAAATCAACGTAATTCAAAGCACGTGCAGCCTGCGTCATAGTGTAAAGAGGTTTAAGCTTTCGGTTAATTCTTATAGGCACGGAAAAACAATGTATAAGAAAAAATAATGTTTGAAACAGAATAATAATTCCCAGAGTAGTGAACAAAAACTCACCATAATGACCTGCCGAAAACGTATGACTGCCGTTGTTTGCGTCATAAACAATCAGTGTAATTGATTGCAGAAATTCATACAAACCACCCTTGGTACTGTTCATTGAGAATTCAAAATCATTAAAATACTTTATTGAGCCGTTGACTTCCATTTCGGCATTGTACAAAAATGCACCGAATAACAGTACAGTATATGCAATATCAATGAACAAGTTGCGGAAAAGTTCGGATAAAAGTCTTTCGGCAATAAGCTGAACGGCAATTGAACGATTTTTAATTTTCTGTTTTACTATTTCTTTATTATTATCTTTTTCTTCGGAAATATTCTCCGATTTTTCGGATTGTATTTTGATATTTTCAGATTTGGATTCCTTAACTTTTTTCTTAGTCTTCCTTGATGACATATCCCACACCCCTAACGGTTGTGATTATCTTTGTTTTGAATTTCTCATCTATTTTTTGACGAAGATATCTTATATAAACATCTACAACATTAGTTTCACCGATATAGTTATACCCCCATACGTTGGTGAGCAGAGAATCCCTTGACATAACTATATTTTTATTTTGCATTAAAGTTTGAAGCAGTGCAAATTCTTTTGCCGTAAGCTCAATTGGTACACCGTTGTATGTCACTTTAAATCGGTTACTGTCCAGCGTTAGACCGCAGCAATGAAGCACGGCGGATTTCGTATCGGCGGCGGAAGCGGAGTTTTTGCGGAGAGTTACACGAATTCGTGCAAGCAGTTCTTCAATCGCAAACGGCTTTGTGATGTAGTCATCTGCACCCATATCAAGCCCCGACACCTTATCCATAACCGCATCACGAGCCGTCAGCATAATAACAGGCACGTCCGAACTGCGTCTTATTCGGCGGAGAATTTCAATACCGTTAATGCCCGGCAGCATAATATCAAGCAAAATCAAATCGTAACCGCCGTTTTCGGCAAGTGCTAAACCCGTTCTGCCGTCATAGGCTTTTTCGACATCGTAACCTTCGTGTTTAAGTTCAAGCTCCACAAAGCGAGCAATTTTTTCTTCGTCTTCGACTATTAGTATTTTTTGCATAGTTTACCTCTGTCTATTTCTTAACTTTTAATTCTGCTAAAGCACAATAGTGCAAAACCTCAAACTTATCGGGTGCAATTTTGTCAAGCAATTCCAAATGCTCACTCTCCCACTTTGTAAGCTCCTCATTGCTTAAAGATGCTCCCACACCCCTACATGCTTTCATTCTTCCGTGCCACGTTTCCTTTGTAAAAGGAACATTTATACGGTACTCTTCGTGTGAAATCATTTCAAAAAAATCATACACGCAATCTGGAATATCTATAGGCTTAACAGTTTCCCTTGCACCGCTCCAATCGGGACTGTACTTTAATACAAGCCTTTCACTTTCACCTGCAATTTTATCTTCAAACGGCAGCCATGCCATATACAAAACAAGAAGTCTGCCGTTCTTTTTAAGCAGATTATAAAGCTTTGGTGCAACGGTTTTATGGTCGAAATACCAAAAACACTGACACGCTGTGACAACATCAAAAGTTTCATCGGGAAAATCAATATTCTCGGTCGGCGATACAATATATTTTATATTCATATTATTTTCTTTGGAAAGACGAACAGCTTCCACAATTTGATTTTCGGAAATATCCGAACCTTTCCACTCTGCACCGTATTTATACATATTTCTTGGCAGAACTCCGGTACCTGTTCCCAAATCCAGAACCTTCTGACCCTTTATGCACAAATTACGTTTAACTATTTTTTGATAAAATTTATCGGGATAAATGTCCCTGAATTTCGCATATTCTTTAGATGTTCTTCCCCAATCAAAAGCCTTGCCGTTATCTATCGATTTATCGACAATCATTTTATCACCGCTTTCTTAAAATCCTTTATTTTTCAATTCTTTTAAAATATCGCCGTAAACTTCCAGAATGTCGGAAACACCCTCACCACTTTTCTTTGTAAATTTTTTCCGTCTTAAATCAACCTCGTCGCAATGTGAAATTCCCCTATTAGAACTGCCCCGAACAATAGCTTTGAAATCTCCCCATTTTGCTGAATCTGGAGTTAAAAGTCCGTCATTCTCCCCCTCCACAAGATATATTATAGAATGCGGTATAATCATTATAACATCGCTGAACGAATTTTTCATTGTGAATGCGTAGCTTTGATAATAGACATTCGGGTCGTTGGGATTTTCAATGTTGAAATTTTTCGCATAATCCGTAGAGAACGAACAAAAAACCTTATAAGCATTTGGGTTCTTATCGCCCCATACTCTAAGCCAAATATCTGAACATTTTCCTGCAAATTTCACTATGCCTTTTGGGAGCTTCATAATTTTATCGATAGTTTTCGAGCCATTGTAAGGAGTACTTACGGTGGTTAGTGAAGCAATATATTTTCCCATACCAAGCGATGAAATTGCATAACGCATATCAAGTCCGCCTTTTGAATGAGCAATGACGTTCAGTTTTTCCGCACCTGTTTCATTTATAATAGTTTCAATTCTGTTTTTCAGAACAAGAGCATTATCTTCTATAGTGCCGTTGCTGTCCTGATTTCCGTAGAAGACTTTATTGCCGTCATTTTCAAAAACTTTTGGAATGCGTCCCCAGTAATTTATAATATTATCATCTCTAAAACCCATTCCATGAACAAGAAGTATTGGATATTTCAACATTATATCGCCTCAATTTTACATATTAATTATACACCATTTTCCCAACTTTGACAAGCGGCGGCGGACAACGTCCGCAGGAAATACGTGAAGATAGTTTTTCTGTGTTTAAATTCACAAACCCGACCAATAGTTTATCTAAAATGCGTTGGTATAATTGTTATTGACTTTAATGAAGTTGGTCAGTAACTACCGTATTTAAATAAACTTTCGGTCGGGTTGGTAAATGTATGTCAAAAAAAGACTATCTTCACGTGTTAAAAATTCTCGCTTTCAGGCTCTGCACAAACATATAAATACTTGACATTGCTCCGTTAATTTTGGAGTTGCCGAGTTCGCTGCCCTTGAAGCTGTAGCGAACATTGAAAAACATTGTGATGAACATTATCATCAAAAGAGTGCTGATACTCGAAAAGAACAATACCAACCAAACAAGAATGGGACTTGTGACAAGTTCTTTTTCGTTGTGGTAAATTGAAATTCCGTTGTTTACGAGGAAGTTGAGAATTTCTTTCACCGTATCACCAAAGGACTTTCCGTTAGAGCCGGTATTCTTCTGTTCATTGACATTGAAACTGCCCTGATTAAAACCCGAATTGGGGTTTGTGTATTCCTGCTGATTAAAGTTGACAGGCTGCGGCTCGGGAGCGTTGTAAGACGAATCGGCTGCATTAGTGCTGAAGCTTGAAGAAGCTGAAGCGTTGCCGTTCTTGTAGGTTCTCTCAACATAAATCATTGCATCAAGCAAATCGCCGCCGTGCATCTCAAGAGCCTGTTCTGCCTGTTCACGGGTGATACCCGACTTCTCTACAATCTTATCTACCATTTCCTTGTTTGTCATAAAAAATCACCTTCCGTTAATATTTGTTAAAATTGTTTTTTCACGTTCTTAATCTACTATTTCATTCTTCCATTTGCAATGTATAAAACATCACTGTTTTGTGCTATCCTTACCTTTCTGAAAATCCTTTTTCAAGACGTCGTATTCTTCTTTCATATTTTCACGGCTAGCCTGAAAATTGTCCTTCATCTTGCCGGCTGCATTCTTCGCATTGTTGAAAAAATCATTGAGGGGTTCTTTGGTGCTGTTTGAATTATCCTCAAACGAATACGAAAATCCGAAAAAAAGACCTATAAGCAAAATCGGGAGCAGCGACCAGAATCCACAAAGAAGAATAATCAGAAAAATTAAAATGGGAATCTGTACGGCACGTCTGCCATTCTTGCTTACAACGAATGAACCACGAAAACCCTTGTTGATAAGATTTTCAAGCTTTCCGCAAATCTTTCCGAGCATTTCGCCTATCGACACAGGCGGCTGATTGTACTGAGGGTTGTACGGCGGAACATTGAACGGACCGCTGTTCTGCTGATTACCGTACTGATTGTAAGCCTGACCATTATCAAACGGCTGATTATTCGGAGCACCCGAGAAGTGAGTGTAATTTGGAGTGCTGTACCGACCGTTCTGCTCAGTTTGCTGACTGCCGGCATAATTGCCGTTTGAAGCTTGACTTTGTGTGGCTCTGCTCTGTGCTTTATGCTTCTCAATATAAATTGCTGCATCAAGCATATCCCAGTTGGAATTTTCAAGAGCCTCCTTTGCCTCCGCCAACGAAACCTTGGTTTTATCACTCAGGGTTTCAACCATTTCATAGCTTTTCATTTTATATACCTCCTGAAAATAACGCTATGCGTTATTCTTTTTTCCAATCTTCGATTAGATTGGTTTTGCGTTCGGGTTGTTTGTATCTTCCCTATCGCTGTGATTATATGATACAACTTGAAAATTAAAGTAAAATTTATAAAAGATTAAAATTTGATTAGAAATATCTTAAGCTTTTTTAAAAATGCTTGAAGACCGCTTGGTTAAGCCATTTTTTCGATTAAAACATTTTAAAACCAATCAAAAAAATCCTAAAAAATCCGCAAAATCGGGCATAAATCAGCATAAAATTCCTTTCAAAAGTAGTAAATTTAAGACAGAATTTTGGGCTTTGTTATCGCATTCTTAGCTGCTTAATTTCTTTTAAGGAAAAATATCAGCTTGTTTTTTCTGCATTTCTTCTTTATACTCGAAAGCGTTAAGATTTAGCACTTTTCTTTCTCAGACCGGCAATTCGCTGCGCTGTTGCCTGTTTTGTTTTTTACCGAAAGATATTATTTTAGGGTTGATTTAATTTATTTTTTACAGAAGGTTTATTTAGTTTCGCTGAGGCGAGCAGGGCTCTGCCCCTGCATGGTGCAAGACCACTAGGAACACCTCCCAATCAGTCTACGCCTAACGGCTTGACTTCTTGGGGTGTTCCGTCGCCCACAAGCTTTGAAAAGCTTGACCAAACTTTAAAATGCTAATTCTTTTAGATTTTGAGTATAGGAATAAAATTATAAGCCGCCCAAAGGTACTTTAAAAGTACTCCGAGGGAGGCTGTTTTTTGTTATAAAAGAGAGTGGCAATAGACTATTTTTTTGCAGTGTTTTTCAAATTCTTTTAAGATACAAAGAAAGACCGCATAACCCCTGAAAATACAGAGTTTATGCGGTTTAAGCGGAGGACAAGGGATTTGAACCCTCGCATCGGTTACCCGACCTACTCCCTTAGCAGGGAACCCTTGGTACCTCTCGGTATCACTAGTTTTCAAGACTAGCTCCTTAAACCACTCGGACACCTCTCCAAACGACTTCTATATTATATCATATCTTTTTTTGTTTGTCAACACTTTTTTGAAAAAAATTTACAGCTGTATGATTGCGAAGCTTGTTAAAGCTTGCGGATTCCAAAGGCAGAGCCTTTGGTCGTTGACGAAACCAGTTTGCAAAGAAAAATAAACTACCCTCAAAACTGATAAGATTAAAAAGACTGTACAAAACCTTGATAAAAGTAAACATCAGGATTTGGGAGAGAAGCTATGGAAAATACAAACAAATCACAAAGATACTGCCTTGCATGTGGAAAGGAGATTATACAACTTCCAAAAACCAAGCCTAAGAAGTATTGCTGTGATAAATGCAGAATCACTTACTGACATATAAAAAGGAGATGTGGAATTGCTTCACACTATGGATAAAAATTCCGCAAATTTTAAAATGCCAAAAAATGGCTTGTAATGCGGTTTTCGGGCATTTCAACCGTCGAATGAACACATTGAAACGGCTCTATAACACAAAAATATATTATCTAAAATTAATTTTAAATCGTGTGGGGTGTCACTTTTTTAGTATATCGTGTAAGTGTCGATTGACATAGAACTTGCGTTCTGTTTTTTAATGTTTTGGTTTCTCTTCGGACAGCTTACCTTAATATTTTTTCAGTGACTATAAAATAAATGTACAGATAAAAAAACACCACATTAGACAATATAAATCTACTGTGGTGTTTTCGTGTTTATGGATCACATAGTTAGTCAGTTACTCACATTTAACTTTTGAAAATATTGATTAGTTTTCTTTGTACTTCTCACCAATATTTCCTTTAGTAGGAAGCTTCACGCTGTAACGCAGAACCTCTAGTGCGTCTGCTGAAGAGATTTTTCCATCACCGTCAATATCTGCGAGCTTTGTTTTAAAGTCATCGAAGTTTTCGAGCTTTACAGACGCTCTCAAAATGAGCAGGCTGTCTGCTGATGTGACTTTTTTGTCATTGTCAAGGTCGCCGTAAATCTCATCATGCTTAGGAGCTGTATCCTCTTCCCACTGTGCATAGAACGGACCTATTCTGCCGTTTGTAACGTAATCGCCCGAACCGTCCTGTTTAGTATTCCAGCCTTTGAATACATATCCGTCACGAACAGGTGTGAATTCCGGAATGTTAAGGGGATTGGTAACATCTGACCAGTATGAGAAAATTGTGTATTTCTCAACGTCCTTACCATCTATTGTGCCGCCGTTAGCGTCAAGAGTAATCCACCACTGACGTCTGCATACAGGATTACCGTCTTTATTTTTATAGATTGGTGTAGGTTCGCCGTTTTCATCTTCTTCATAGCCGATTACTTTAAATTTAGCTGTTAAGTAGAGATAGTCTGTAAAGTTTTCTGAATCGTTCTGAGCAAGCTCTTTGATTTCCTTGCCTGTAATCTTGTCTGTAAATCTTACTACTTGCTGTTGATTATACTCTCCTTTTGAAGAGATAAAGAACCAACCTAAGAATGTAACATTTTCCGGAAGCTCTTGGTTCGGCTGAGGTAATTTGTATTCGAAGCTGTCAATATCACTTGGAGCTATTTCCTGAGTTTCCAATTTATCAAAATAATAAGCGTGTGTAGAGAACATTAGTGTATACTGCTTTTTGTTGTATTGTGCGTACAGAGTAAGTTCTCCCTCTTTTGATACTCTCTCGGAATACTGATAAGACACTAATTCACGAATTGTTTCGCCTGAGCCGTCAGCCTTTGTATTCCAGTTTTTGAACTCATAGCCGTGCTTTACCGGAACAAAGCTATCAAGAATCTGCGTACTGTGTTCGGTGGATTCAAACATGAAAATCGGACGGTATGTTGCCTTATCCTTGCCGCCAATCTTACCGCCGTTTGCGTCCAGCGTAAACTTCAAATTCGAGCCTTGACTGTAAGCTCCTATGTCTTTGTTGCTCTTATTGGCAAATGACGCAATGTAAGTTACTTCTTGATTAAACATAAGGTCATCTTTAGTGATAGTTGTTTTCTTATAATATCTGTCATATCTTTTGACATACCAGCCGAGGAACTCTGCACCGTCAAGCTTAACATCGGGAAGTTCAATCGCAACATCGCCAACTTCACTTTTTGTAAAGGATATCGTGTACCATACGTCTTTACCGGCAACGCCCATATCCTCGTGTTTCTCAAAAGCTTCGGGAAGCTCGTTTACAAGCGTACCGCCAACAGGCCATACCTTTACGTTATATTTCATTTCGTCCCACTTAGCATAAAGCGTTGCATTGCCGTTATCGTCACCTACACCGTTTTCCTTTGAGAATACTGTAAATAATCCCGCTCCCGTATCGTGGTAAGTTGTACCTGAACCGTCCGGCTTTGTGTTCCAGCCTGCAAAATTATAACCGTCTTTTTGAGGGCTAAAGCAATCAAGTATCTGAGTTTCGCCCGAATTTGCCGTAATAGCCTTAATACGTTTAGGGTCTGTAATTGTCACACGCTTAGAACCTTCACCGTCATCTCGGTATTCAGTGTAATAACCTCCGTTGGGGTTAAGTGTAAGTACATTTTTATTATCATCATCGGAAGCGTTCTTTTCATAGACTGCCGTTACTTGAATAACGTCAGAGCCATGACTGTATTTTGTAAAATTATCTTTATCGATACACCAGTTTGCTGTATCGTATTCAGTTCCTGTCCAATAATACCACATTTTGAATGAATCAATATCATCTCTTTCCTTTACTTCCGAACTGAGATTAATGAGCCAATAATCTTCAAAATCTTTCTTATCAAACTCTTTGATTAAATGATACGCACCGTCTTCGTTAATTTCACCGTAGTAACCGGTTTTAACGACACCGAAATTCATATCAATGTAATACTTATCGGTACCTGCCGGAAGTTCTTTCGTATTAAATTGTGCTGTCAGAGAAATTTCTTTTGAGTCACCGGGAAAATCATCTTTTGTAATAGTCTTTAGGAGAGTGTCACTGCCAAAAGTTTTCCAGCCTAAGAAATAATAATACTTGTACTTAACTTCACCCGAAAGGTCTGTAAGATTCATTTCGTCATCGGTAAATGTAAACTCTACATCTTTTTGAGCCATTCCGTTTTCCGATTTGCCGTCAATAGTGCCATACCATGATTTAAAATGAATTGTATATATATCTTCTTCGTCTTTTTTCCACTGTGCATAATATGTCTTTACATCATCACCAGAAGAATTCCATGCGATATCCGTATAAGAAAGCGTATGAACCTCTTCGCCCGAACCGTCCGGTTCTGTATTCCAGCCCTTAAAGGAATATCCTTTTCTTGAATCAGGCTCATAAGCGTCAAGAATGATTGTTTCACTTTGTGCAAAATTTCCGTGAAAAACGCCTGTATAAGCCTGTGTATTCTTACTGCTGATTGTACCGCCATTAGCGTCAAGATTAAAGAAAGTTTTATCGCTTCCCTCAGCTTTTTTCTCATAAGATGCAGTAAGCTTAAAAACATCGCTGTTGTTATTTTCAAAGTCATCTGCACTCAGAGAAGTAACCTTTTTATAAGAACCATCATCGGAATTATACAGCATCCAGCCATTAAAATCCGTACCCTCTTTTGAAGGTGTGGGCAAATTATAGCTGTCAAAATTACTTGCATCAAACTCGACTACAGCATAGTTGCAGCCGTCATATTTATAAGTTTCAATATCATTGCTTGTACCCGATTTCAAATCCAAGTCAACATAATACGTACCGGAATTTTTCGGCAGGTTTACTGTATCAAATACTGCTGTTGCATAGAGGTACTTTCCGTTGGTATAATCATCTTTGCTTACAGTTGTATGAATTTCGCCGGAGTCGTCAAAGGCAAATTTCCAGCCCTGCAAGGTGTAGTAATTGTTGGTAAGCTCACCCGTCAAATCAGCAAGATCAATGACCTCATCTTCCGAATCGAAGTTAAACTTAACACTCTTTCTGCTTGCCGCTGTGCCTCCGATTTCCGCATCTGCCATGAATCCATATCTGCTGTCAAAGCTGATATAATACTCGCCCTCGTCGCTTACTGAATAAGCCCCTGCTGTTGTCACTGGTATGCCTAAAGCAACAGACATACTTAGCACAGTTGCCGCAGTTCTTTTAAACAAGCTTTTCATAAATCCATCGTCCCTTTCTGTATAATCACAGTTTAATCACTGCTTGTTAAATTTTCAACAGATTTCAGTACAATCTGTTAAAAATTATTATATCAGCTTATCCAAAAATACGCAAGAGAGATTTCCAATATTGCAATTTCTTTTTTTGCAATACCTATTGACTTTTTTTATTTTTTGTATTAGACTGATTTTTAGGAGTGAATGCGTATGAATTTTAGCGAACAGCTTAATCACTATATTGAATTTTTAAACTGCACAAGCAAAGAACTGTCAAATACTTCAAAACTTTCGGAAGGAACTCTGAGCCGTTATCGTAACGGTATGCGGATTCCCAAATATCAAAGTACACAAATAACCGACATAGCCCACGGATTATTTCAAATTGCTCAAATCAAAAATATAGACATCTCAGAAACGGAAATCACAAACAAGCTTAATCAAAGTCTTGGAAGCAGCGAAGCAATTGATTTTGAGATTTTTTCCGCTCATCTTAAACAGCTTATGAGTACGCTGAATATTACAAATAAAGAGATTGCTGCCGGAATCAGCTATGACCCGTCTACACTTTCCCGGATTCTGCATAGTAATAAAAGACCTGCCAAATTAAGCAAGATTGTAAATTTGATTACCACATACTTCTCTCAAATCAATTATACAGAAGATCAAAAAAGCAAGCTTTGCGAAATACTTGAAACGGACAAAACCATATTTAATAACAGTACAAATCTTCATGACAATCTTTTTTTGTATTTTTCTGCAAAAAGTGAAGTTACTGTTCCTGCTCCCTGCTCGGACTTTATAGGCGGATTTTTGCAAAAGCTGGATGATTTTAATTTAGAAGATTACACAAGAACAATTAATTTCAATGACATAAAAATTCATTATCGATAAATTACTTGTGCATAGTATTAGAAGAAACAACGTAATTACTATTGTTATGTTACTTATTTTACACAACTTATTTGTCGATAGTTCCTAAGGAGAGTGAGCTTGGTTTTATAAAAGCGACCGTTCTATCCAACTCCAAAGACAGCGTAATTAATTACAGCGATATGCCGATTGAGGAAATGGTAAAAGACATTGATTTCTATAAAAAGTATATGCTTGGTCTTGCAATGATGATAAAAAAAGGGCTGCATATTCATTTCATTCATGACACAAGCAGACCTTTCAATGAAATGATGGTCGGATTGGAAGGATTCATTCCTTTGTATATGACGGGACAAATTTCTCCGTATTATCTTAAAAATTCTCAGAGCGAAATATTTCACCATTTAATTAAGGTTTCAGGAGCAGCGGCACTCAGCGGAGAAGCGATTTCGGAACATTATGAAGACGCAATTTATTATCTCACAACGAAAAAGGACACCGTAAGCTGCTATCGAAAAACAGCCGAACAACTTCTTCAAAAGTCCTTACCTCTTATGGAAATATATACGAAAGAACACAGCAACGAGTTTATGAAATATATTAAAAGTATGTATTCAATTTCCGGATCAAGAAAACTAATTTTCAGTTGTCTGCCTTTTTTCACTATTTCCGGTGAGCTTCTAAACAAACTTTTGACTCATAATTCCGTAAATGAAGAAACTGCTGCAAGTATTAGAAACTTCGTTTGCACCGAAAAGCAGAGAGTTATTTCACTTTTGGAAAAAGAAAAAATAACTTTCATAATTCCAAAATTAACAAAAGAAGATTTCGAGAAAAATGTTCCATCATTATCACTGCCGGCTCTGTTTTTAGATTGTTCAATACCATACACATTTGAAATATATCAAAATCATTTTTTACAAACAAAAGATTTTGTTAATCAATATGATAAATGTGAATTAATCGCTAATGATTATATGAAATTCAAGAATATCGATATTACGATTATTAAGGATAAACAAGTACTAGTATCGAAAGTCAAAACTCCAACAATTCACTTTGTTATAAAGCACCCCAGAATGGTGAAGTCATTCGATATTTTTTCTATTACTACAGACAATTGAGCCAATCATCAGTAGTAATAATAAAATGCAAACTGTTTCAAATCCAACAAAACTATCTACGGTCTTTTTTGATATATCAATTTCGATTTCTGATAAAAATCCCCTCTAAAGCAAATATCACTATATCTGCCTTAGAGGGTTCGATTATACATAAATCATTAGTTCTTAATCTCAATACCGTTCTTAAACTTAAACGTCAAACTGCCGTCAATACCTACAACAACGTTATCTATAACTGCAAACAACAAATCATCAAACTCCGAAACTGCTCCTTGTTTCGATATGCTTTTTATAAATCTTGCGATAATCTTTGCTTTTCCAACTCTCTCGGCTTTTTCTCTATCAAGTTGTTCAAGCAGATTGGTTATTTCATCATATCGTTTAAGGTACTTTTCGTTACGCTCAGTCCATTCGGTTTGATCTACCGCTTTACGCTTGTTCTCGTTGATTGCCTGCATTGCAATCTATTCAAAAAGATGTAATTCACTTTCAAGCTCCGAAATCTGCTTATCAAGCTCTGTAGTATTACAAAGCAGCTTCTGTGCGGTTTTGCAGTCTTCAATAATGTTTTTCTTGTCCTGCATAAGTTCATTGAATACTTCCAAAAACCTATACTTTATCTCGTCTTCCGTAGGTGTCTGACAGTTGCGTTGTCCTTTGACATCATATCTTGCATTACATCTCCAGATTGATTCATGGTTATATCTATTATTTTTAACGTACTCCCGGTACACAAGCGTTATATGCGTATTCGAATGCGAGGGTTCAAATCCCTTGTCCTCCGCCAAAAAACTCACTTACAAATGTAAGTGAGTTTTTTGTTTTCACCTTATTATAGAAATAAAAATAAATTATTATACTTGGAAGCATTAAGATTTACTTCTTCTCTTTCTTAGACCGGCAATTCGCTACGCTGTTGCCTGATTTGGTTTTAATTGAAAGATATATTTTTAACAGTTTTTTATTTTATGTTCTTTGATAGTTTGTTCGGTTTCGCTGAGGGAAGTTTATTTTTCTTCTATAGTTTGTTCCGTCAGCGAACGGGGCTCTGCCCCGGCATGGTGCAAGACCACTAGGAACACCTACCAATCAGCTGTCGCCTACGGCTCGGCTTCTTGGGGTGTTCCGTCACCCACAAGCTTTAAAAAGCTTGACCAAACTTTAAAATGCCAAATCTTTTAGATTTTGAGTATAATCGTGACTGTCACAAATAAATACAGGGGGATTTTGTTTTACTAATTTGTTAAATCAATCTTTGTTCCTATATATACATCTTCGTCAACAAAGCCTACACAATACCTCAAAATAAACAGACTGTCCGAACTTGTTACAATTCCGTCGGAATCAACATCAGCTGCTATTAATTTAATATCGTCAAGCTCATGAAGCCCAACACTGTTTCTGAGAACAAGCAGACTATCAGCAGTTGTAACCTTTCCGTCACTGTCAACATCACCCATAATCGGAATATCAGATGTTTCCGTTACTTCATTAGCTTTTGCACCTATCAATTGATATTCAATATTATTATTATCTGCATATGTTTCGGCATACGAACCCGGATAGCACACTATTACAACCTTTTCACAGTTGGCAAATATACTGTTTCCGAACGATGTAACACTTTCCGGAATAAATACAACCTCCAGATTACTACAGCCATAGAAAGCACTGTTGCCGATTTTAGTAACTGTATCGGAAATTCTTACAGAAGTGATATTTGTATTTCTCAAAAATGTATAGTCTGAAATTGAAACAACATTGTGAGAATATACTTCCTCAGGAATTATAACCTCCGTATTGCTGCTGTGATATTCTTTCAAGACAACATTTCCGCTTTGAAACTCATAATAAAATCCGTCTTTACCGAGCAGTGCAGCAGATGCAGATAAAGAAAATGTATATGTGACTACAATCAATGCCATAATTAAAGAAATTAATTTTCTCCAATTTTTCATATTTTCACTCCTTACAATATCAACCGAACTTGTAGAAAATTATTCTGCAATTAATTCCTCACCGACATGAGATTGAACAGAAAGCTTTACGGAATATCTCAAAACATCAAGTGCATCGGCACTTGTAACGGAATCACTCCAATCCACATCGGCAAGTTCCTCCTGTAGCTCGTTAAAATCCTCAAGTTTAACCGACCTTCTCAAAATCATCAGACTGTCGGCAGCATCTATTTTGCCGTCTAAATCAACATCGCCGTATTTAGATATTTTGCTGTCGGAATCTGTACCACTGTCTGAGTCTGTATCGGTATCTATGGGGTCGCTGCCGTCAATTAATCTGCAAGGAATATTATTATTAATTGCATATATTTCTGCTGCCGAACCCGAATAGCATTCAATAGTAACATTCTCACAATTTGCAAAAACACTGTTTCCAAATGATGTTACGCTTGCCGGAATAACTATTCTTTCAAGATTAGTACAGCCATAAAATGCACTGTTGCCGATTTTTGTCACAGTATCAGAAACTGTAACGGAAGCAATGTTTGTATTTCTTAAAAAAACATAATCAGAAATAGCAACAACCTTATGGTTATAAACCTCCGACGGAATATTAACTTCCGTATTGCTGCTGTGATATTCTTTCAAAACTGCATCGCCATTCACAAATTCATAATAAAAACCGTCTTTACCAAGTAAAGCAGCCGCCGCAGGCATTACGAAAATGTATGTAAGAATAGCGAAAATTGTTGTTATTGAAATCGCTTTTCCTAACTTATTCATAAAAACTCCTTTTCACTTTATGAGCAAATTGTTTTGCTGCCAAAATAATAACCCTGATATGAAAAAAGTCACACCACAAATGCACGTAAAATAAGTACTTCTTATCAGTCACCAAAATGGTTTTGCCATCTCTTACAATTCCTGTCAAAATACCTATAATCTGCTTATCCTTTATGCCGAACTCCCTGTGAATACAATGGTCGCCGCAAATTATATAATCATCTTTTTCGACTTTCAATATTCTGTGAAGAATATATTTTCCGCCCTTTGACTTATACAGAACCGCATCATACTTTTTAAGTCTTCCCTGCGGTCTTTTTTCAATAATCATTAAATCACGATTTTGGCGAAGCAGCGGCATCATACTTGTACCGACATTCCTATACACAAGCTTTCCGTGTTTATCGAGAACCTCTTCATATGTTACTTTTCTGTTATCACTCATCAATAGCACCTATCGAACGTAACTTTTTAATTATATTTTGGGTATCCTGTGCAATAACAGCCCTTGGTGCATCGTAAACTTCCGCAAGGGAATCGACAATTTCATCAACAGTTGTTTCTGTTTTCAAAGCATCAACAATAAAAGCAGCTGTTTCGTTGCTGCAAACAAGTCCGTGAAAAAGCTCGGCAGACGAACCTGCGGCAACCATAATTTGTTGACCATCTGTTACATAAGTTATAAATCCTTCTTTAAGTTTCAAAACCTCAACTCCTTTAAATTTACCGTTTATCGAAAAATTTCCGAAAATACTAACCAACCTTATTATAACACCGAAAAACAAATTTGTAAATAGATTTTAACAATACACAAAAATGTTACAATTTTTTCTTTATTAAAGAATATACGGTTGATTATTTTATTTGTATTTTTTCAATTATACTTATATCAAAATCACTATCAACGGTATAATCTGCCAACTCCTGAAGCTTTTTCCAAAACCTTTTCTGAGTACCGTCAAAAACCGCCATAGTTTTAAATCCGGTATTTTTAGCGGTTGTTAATGCAGAAAGCGAATCTTCGACAACTAAGGTTTCAGACGGTATAGTATTCATAATATTACAGCACTCGATATATACTTTCGGAGATGATTTCCCCTCTCCTATATCGGTACAGGATATTACATTTTTAAAATAATCAATAATACCCAGATGTTTCAATGCTCTGACAATTAAGTATTTATCGGTTGCAGTTGCGACAATTGCAGGAATGTGATTATTTTTAAGATATTCTAAAAAGTCAACAGTACCTTCACGCATTTCAACGTTATTGAAATAGAAATTTTCAATTACTTTATTTTCTTCATCAATTATCTCTTCAACCGAAAAAGGCAGATTATATTCACGCTTTATGTATTCTGCACCCTCAACCATACTCATAGGTGTCAAAATTTCGGTAAGCTTATTATCGGGTGTGACACCTGTTGATTTAATTAAATCCACAACCGTACTGTCCCAAAACTCCATAGAGTTTAAAAGAGTACCGTCCGCATCAAAAATTACACCCTTAAGCATTTATACCTCCGTTACAAGAATACCTTTTGCGGCAAGCAAACCGTTATGAAGTTTTCTTGAAAAAATAATGTTATCGTTTCTGACAGCTATTTCGGAATTTGAACAGTTAAGAATAACTCTCACGGTTTTGACATCATTATATTTCTCGAACATTAAAATTTTGTCATTGCCGCTGTCGATAAACCGAACGTCACCGCAGCGAAGAACTTCATTAGTTTTACGCATAGCAATAAGCTGTTTCATAGTTGAAATACGGCTGTCATAGCGACCGCTCTCAATCTCTTTCCACGGCATCGGACGGCGGCAGTCGGGGTCATAACCGCCCTCAAGACCGATTTCCGTTCCGTAATAAATGCACACCGAACCACTTAACGTGAACAATGCCGTCAATTCCTGATAGAAAATATCCTCATCATTTCCGCAGCGAGTCATTAATCGCATAGTATCATGCGAATCAAGCAGGTTAAACATAACATTATTTGTCTGAATCGGATATTGATTGTAACAATAATTAACACGATATGCAAACTCCTTTGCAGTGATGTTATTATGCCAAAATCCGTCAATAGTTTCTTGCAGAGAATAATTCATAATCGAATCAAACTCGTCACCACGAAGCCAAGCAATAGAATTATGCCATGTTTCGCCGCAGATGAAGAAATCGGGCTTGACAGCAAACAACGCTTTGCGGAGCTGTTTGTTGAAATTATGAGAAAGCTCGTCGGAAACGTCAAGACGAATTGCATCAATATCATAATCCTTGACCCAGCGAGTACATACATTTATAAAATATTCAACAACCTCAGGATTATTTGTATTCAATTTTGGCATTCCGTCAACAAACGCAAATGAATAATATTCACCTTTTTTACTTCTGCCGCCTATTTTTGAAAACGGATATTTATTAATCATAAACCAATCAAAATAACGTGAGTTTTTGCCGTTCTTCAAAACGTCCTGCCATGGAGCAAATTCCTCTCCGCTGTGATTGAAAACTCCGTCCAACATAACCTTAATGCCACGGCTGTGTGCTTCTTTGACAAGATTTTTTATATCCTTATCATTTCCAAATGAGCTGTCAATCCTAGTATAATCTTTTGTGTTATACTTGTGATTGGAAGTACTTTCATTGATAGGTGTAAAATACAAGCCGTTAATTCCCAGCTCTTTGAGGTAGTCAAGCTTACTTGTCACACCTTTCAAGTCACCGCCGTAAGCATAAGCATTGCTTGCCTTTTTATCGGGACTTGACCAATTATGATACTTTCTTCCCCTGTCCGTGCCGCTGTTGCAGAATCTATCGGGAAAAATCTGATACCAGATTGTATTATTAACCCACTCTGCCGGTTTAATAATATCGATGCTGTTCATCCAAGGAAAGAAATAATCCTGCCGTCTGCCTTTGTAATTTGAAAACTCTTCAAAAGTCTTGAAGCCGTCCTCAAACATATAGAATGTTTCCTCACCGCTGTGCAAAATAAAGTAGTAGCGACATCTTTTATATCTCGGTTCTACAATTGACTGCCAAATTTTATGATTTTGAAGAGTAAATACATTTGTCATATTGATATGAGTACCGTCCCATGATACATCACCGCCGAACAGACCGAAATTGAAAGGGTCGCCCCAGACAAGCTCTGCTTTGTCTATATCATAGGCTGTTTGAAGTTTTATGACAAGTTTATTCTCATCAAGAGGATAACAAAAGTTATCCGCAGAAATATGATATATTGCCGATAAATTCATATTACAACCTCCTTTGTAACATTAACTTTTTATCGGTAATATTATAACATATTTTGTCGAGTTTGTCCAGACGGTCAACGGCGGTCAACAGCGGGCAACGCCCGCAGGAAATATGTGTAGATAGTTCTTTTTATGTTTAACTTCAATTACCCAACCGATAGTTTATCTAAAATTGTTATTGATTTTAATAAAGTTTTCCAAAAACAACTGCATTTAAATCAACTTTCGGTTGGGTACATATATTTTAGATTACAAAAAATATCTTTACATATTAAAAAATTATCTTGTGGTTTCTACTGTTTTACATTCAATGTTAATATGGGTATTACAGTTTTTCAGGCTCTCGGTGTAAAATTCGGTGTTGTTGTATTTTTTATAATCCGAAAATTTCAAATGTCTGCCCAGACTGTAAATGTCATAATTTTTCACATTGAGCATATCTTTAACCGAACTGTCGGCAATATTATGAAGCTCTTCGGAAAAAACACGCTCTATTTCATTTTCGGGTAAATTATCGGGATTTTCAAGTATTGTTATATCAAGCTTACAAGAGATATCAAAATCAAGTGTATCGTTTTTATCCTTTGCAGTAATATTTGTGCTGCATTTCGTAACTCTGCCCGAAAGTCCGTCAAAGCTCAGAACAGTGCCGTTGTCAATTCCTATAAGAGTTTTGTAGGTTATGAAATCATTCTCGTCAAGCTTGTAAATCTCCCCCTCACCTCCGATTGCCGCAACCGAAGATAATTTGATAGTATTTTGGTCAATGCGAACCACTGTTGCGGTGGGAGTATCGGTAGAATTTTTCGATTGATTTATAAAATTTAAAATGGTGAATAAATTATCGTTTTTTGAATTTGACGGTGAAATCGTCGTCATATGGTCAATGGGAATAATACTGTCCGAAACCTTAAAAGTTAAAATATCTTCGGCAGTTGTTTCGCTGACGTAAAGCTTCACAGTAGGACGTGCGTCGCTGTAGCGGATAAAGTAATCTAGAATCGCTTCCATATCGCCTTTAGCCGTTTCCCAGCCGACTATCACAGCGGAATTTTGACCCAGAAAAGGCTCGCTTCCGGAGCTGTTTTTTATCTTGCCCATTGCATCGCCGATTGATTTTCCTTTTACCTGAATGCACTTGTTTTGCTGCTCGCTGCCGTCGGAATAGTTGTCGATATACTGAACCGTCACTGCGTATTCCTCGCCGTATTTGTCAATGCCTACACCCTTTATAATCATTCTGTCATGAATCTGAGTTTTCTGACACCCCGAAAGTAAGGGAATGCACAAAAGCACAGCAATTGTCAATGTCGCTGTTCTTGCGGCTCTTGAGCTTATTTTTCTTCTGCCCATTGCCAATACGGCAATCAACGGAAATATGAACATAACTGTAATGAATATTATCAACATTATTTTTGAGTTCATAACAATATATCTTATAGGTTCATATATAACCGATATTAACGCGCATATTCCTATAACTATTGCCAAAACAGGATTTAAAATTTTTGCTTTTTCTGCTCGCATAGAATTTTGAACACATTCCCTTAATGCACACAGTGAAAGCGAAACATTTACGAACATTCCTACCGTCCATAATGCAAGAAATATTACGTCAAGCCGCTGAAATGCACCAAGCTCTATTAACTGAGTTGCGGTGTAAAACGGATAGGGCGTTGTGTGGATATATTCACCGAGTACTCCGAAAGAAATTAGGCTCAATGCCAATATTGTTAAATTTGAAACAATTACTGCCGATAAGACAGTTTTCTTTACTTTGCCTTTTATCTTATGCACAAAGAAAAACATTGCAGGTATTGATGAAGAGTACGCAACAAGATATATTGTATTGTCAAATATTTCACTTGGCTGTTCTATAAAAATATGTGAATAATTCAAGAGATTTATTCTGAATACAAGCGAAAAGCAAATGATAATAATTGACAGTATAATTAACGTGAAAAAAACCGTTGCCGCTCTTCCGATTGCGGAAAAACCTTTATATGCAGAATAATAACAACAAGATAATGATAATGAAAAGAAAGCAAAAAACGGCAGTCCGGGGTTAATGAAATTACTGAGCAAAAGTGAAAATACCAATAATGATACTACAGCCGAATACATAAAATACACTATATATACCAATGAAAATATACTGCTTAAGATAGGTTTTCTTGCTTGAACTACTCTGATTATATTTTCATTCTCCGACCGTCTTGCAAAGATGAATAACGGAGTTGACAGAACAAACAACACCGCAATTGCAAATATTGTCGATACGGCTAACATCAACAGGTCAAGATTGTTTACGGTGTAATTTGAATACATCATTGCACAAAACACTGCGGTCACAAATACAATACTAAAAACTTGATAAGGTGAAATTGATTTACTTTTATCCATTCACTCTTCCCTCCGTCATTCTTCAATCAAATCCTGAACGGTAACTTGTCTGCGTGAAAGAGTTTGCCAATCAGCACGCACAAAAACATCACGAAGCCCGAACAAGCTTAACGGTGCTATCGGTGACGAGAAAGGAACTCCGTAGCTTTCTTTTGAACATATATTTATCATTAATATACAGAACAATAAAAATATTCCCCATAATCCCCAGAATCCGCCGAATATTATAAAAAGAAATCTGAGAATCGCCACAGACGCATACAAATCGGGGATAACATACGAACAAATAACCGTGAGTGCAACTATCATCAAAGTGGGAGCACCTATAAAACCCGAGTTTACCGCTGTGTCGCCGATAACAAGTCCGCCGATAATACTTACTGCGTGACCGAGAGTTTTCGGCAGCCGAAGTCCTGCTTCACGCATAATTTCATATATAAATGTAAAAAGCAGCACCTCGGAAAATACAGAAAACGGAGTTTTTGAAATCGATGTTGCAACCCTTGTAAGCAGTTGGGCAGGGAAAAATTCGGGATTGAATGCGGCAAGTGCAACGTAAAGTCCCGGAAGTAAAATCGAAATTACAAACGACATATATTTCAGCCACCTTGTTATTGCTGCGAAATACGGACGTTCGGAATAATCGTCAAGTGTTTGAAAATTTTCGACCATAATATGAGGTACAACCAACGCACTCGGAGTTCCGTCAACAAGAATAACCACTTTTCCCTCGCACATTTTGGCACATGCGGTATCGGGACGTTCCGTAACACCGACACCCGAAAAAAGCGTATTGTCGCCGCTGCTTTCCAAATAAGATACAAGATATCCCGAAGCAAAAAGTGTATCAAGACGAGCGTTTTCGAGTCTTGATTTTACTTCATTCAGAATTTCATCGGAAACAACATCGGTTAAGTAGCACAGGCAAATTTCCGTTTGAGAAACATCTCCCACGTTCATAGTTTCAAATTTAAGATTTGTATTTCTCAGTCGGCGGCGAATCATAGAAATATTAACACGGACAGGCTCAACAAAACCCTCACGGCTTCCCCTTTGAAGAACCTCCGTATCGGGTTCGGTAACACTTCTGAAAGAGTACCCCTGAACTCCGACTGCAAGACCTTTTTCGCAGCCGTCAATAAGAACACAGGCAAAACCCGACATAATATATGTTGTGACTTCACCGATATATTTAACTGTCATATGGTCGCAGTTCGTGATAATATCTTTTTCAACTATTTTAAAAATATCACCGTTGGAAAAGGCAATTTCATTATAGGTTGAAATAGGATTTGTGATACTTGTTGCAAGAGTTTCCTTATCAACCATACCTTCCATAGTAATTATTGCGACTTCGGCAGTACCGTCACTGAGCTTTAAATTCATTCTCTTTATGGTCAAGTCGCTTGAATCATGGTATATAGCCTGAAGTCTTTCGAGATTAAGCTCCAAATTTTTATCTATCGGAACTTTCGGCGGATTTCTCTTTGGCGGCATAGGCGGTCGGTAAAAATCTTTGACTTTTTTTATAAAATTAAACATATGTTCACCTCTGTTATTTAATGTCATTGTTTGTTACGGTATATTATTTCCGAGGTGAAATTTTTTTATACATAAAAAGCACTCCGATTAAATAAACGGAATGCTTGATATAAAGTGTGAATAAATTTTGAAATATCACGCAAAATATAATCGGTGATATTATGTTTATAACAATTATCAGAACTACATTATTATACGCAATGATTATCATAGCAGTGCGTTTTATGGGCAAGCGTCAAATCGGCGAATTGCAGACTACCGAGCTTGTCGTAACTATGCTTCTTTCCGACATTGCTTCCCTCGCCGTTGAAAATTCCTCACGACCGCTTTTTACGGGAATTATACCGATGTTGGTTCTGGTGGTATTCGAGGTATTTCTTTCGGGGGCAATGATAAAAAGTTCACGGTTCAGACGTGCAATCTGCGGTCGTCCTATCGTTGTTATAAATGACGGAAAAATAGAACAGGGTGAATTAAGGCGGCTGAGAATGAGCGTTGAGGATTTATCGGAAAGTTTGCGGCAGCAGGAAATCTTCTCATTTGACAATGTAAAATTTGCCATTGTGGAAACTAACGGTACACTCAGCGTAATGAAGAAACCCGAAAAAGAAAATCCCACTATGGAGGATTTTAAATTTAAAGCCGAGGATAACGGAATTGAAGCCGTTGTAATCAGTGACGGTTCGCTTTCAAGATTCTCAATGCAGCTTTGTGATGTTGACGAAGAATTTATTTCAAAGGCACTGCAAAAGGAAAATATTAATCAAAAAGATGTTTTTATTATGACAGTAAACAGAAATAAAAAATACAATATTATAAAAAAGAAGTGAAAATATATGAATAAATTATGGTCGGCATTGGGAGTTGCAGTAATTATTTTTATGCTTGCATTCACTGAACTTAATCTCACAAAAAATACAGCCGATGATATTCTTGAAATCATTGACAAGACGGAAATCTCCGCAAAAAACAGTTCCCAAGATACGGAAAAGTTTTGCGGAGAAATTAAGGATTTATGGGATAATAAAAAATCGAAGCTTCAAATTTTCCTGTCACACGGTGACATTGACAGCATAGATATTTCGATTGAAAGTATAAAACGATACTGTGAGGAGGATAGATTCGACAAGGCATACATTGAATGCGGAGTGTTAAAAAACAGAATAAATTCGCTTAAAGACGGTTTAAAGAATAACGCAAATCAAACCGTTACAGCCGTCATTGATAATACGCTCGATAGTTTCGTTGATTTTCGCTCTGGCATCGGCTGGCATACGGTGCAGCTTATTATGAAGTCCCTCATTGACAAGCTCGTGAAGCGATTTTCCGAAAATATTGGACTCCCAAATCTTGACGGGATTTTCCTCAAACTCATTGAGCATAAACATCACAAGGTCTTCCGACTGCTGTTCCGAACCTACTATCGGAGTAACCTCCGTTGTGATATTCGTTCTCAGCATATGAATAGACGGTGCGGACGCACGAAGTTTAATGCCATACTTTGTTCCCTGTCTGATAATTTGCGGCTCTTCAAGAGTAAGCTCCTCCATTGACGGCATTACAATTCCGTAGCCTGTTTCCATAACGTCATCGTAGGCGGCTTTAATCTTATCAAACTCACTTTTCATACTTGTAAGCTCAACAATAATTTTGAGCATATCGGCTTCATCTGCAATTTCGATGCCGGTTTTCTCGCCGAGAACCTTACAGAACAAACTTTTATCCAGATTAATTTTGACTCTCGCCTTTCCCAGACCCAAATCGACATTATCAATACCGGCATTTGTGATGTACTCGCATTTTTGAAGAGAATCGCAAGTATCCTGAATCTGACGTATTTTTGTAATACTTGATGCAGAACTCTGAATACTGTTGAAAATCTCGCTTTTGAGCCAATGCGACTTTTCGAGAGATGTCACCCATTTAGGCATATCAATCCCGATTTCCTTAACGGGGAACTCAAAAAGAATCTGAGCGAGAATCCTCTTAATCTCGTTCTCGTCAAGCTCCAGACAATTGACGGGTGCAACGGGAATTTCGTATTTTCTGCTCAATCTGTCGGCAAGTTGCTTTGAGGTTCTGTCGGTAGGGTCAATGCAGTTCAGAAGAATGATGAAAGGCTTGTTGATAGCTTTAAGCTCCTTAACAACTCTCTCCTCTGCTTCCTCATACTCTTCCCTAGGAATATCGGTGATTGAGCCGTCGGTTGTGATTACAATTCCCACGCTCGAATGGTCTGTGATAACTTTCTGCGTGCCTATTTCGGCAGCCATATTAAACGGAATTTCCTCATCATACCAAGGTGTTTTGACCATTCTAGGTTGTTCGTCTTCGATATAACCCAAGGCACTCGGAACAATATAGCCTACACAGTCTATCATTCTCACACGAAATGATATATTGTTTTCAAGACGTATTTCGACGGAATCCTCGGGAATAAACTTCGGCTCAGTAGTCATTATTGTTCTTCCTGCCGAGGACTGCGGCAACTCGTCAACCGCACGGCGGCGAAGCTCCTCGTCGGGGATATTCGGAATAACGAGAGTATCCATAAAACGCTTGATAAAGGTTGACTTTCCCGTTCGCACTCCGCCGACAACGCCGAGGTAAATCTGTCCGCCTGTTCTCCTTGAAATGTCTTGATAAATATTTCTTTCTTCCAACTCTGTAACCTCCGTGTTTCAAACATTTGATATGTTCAATTGTATGTGGAATTTTTCGGAGATATTACTTTGTCGGAGGTTTAATTTTTAAATTCGCACAATATCGTAATACGGTTTAAGAATCCTTTGCCATTCGCTTACTGTATCACGGGAAATTTCCGTAATCGGCAATTCGCTACGCTGTTGCCTGTTTTTGTTTATAAGGAAATATATTTTTATGTATGTTTTTTATTTTTATTTTAATATCCGAGATATTTTAAAAATCCTCTGCACCCTCTGACTACATCACTGTAAGTCTTGTCAAAATTTCCCGTATACCATGGGTCGGCAATATCACGGTTTTCGCCCGTGTATTCCAGCAAAAGATTAACCTTGCCCTCTTCATCGTCGCCTATAATCCTGCACAAATTCACAAAATTATATTTCTCCATAAGAATAATATAATCGTAATATTCGTAGTCCTCGGCTGTGAATTGCCTTGCGTGACGCTTTGTGAAAGGAATACACTCCGCACGAAGTTTATTCTTTGAACCGTGGTGCATATCGTTTCCGATTTCTTCTCGGCTTGTCGCAGAGGAAGAAATTTCAAATTCATCGCTTACACCCAGTTTTTTAACCATATCTTTTAAAACAAACTCTGCCATTGGTGAGCGGCAAATATTTCCGTGGCAGACGAACATAACTTTTATCATATCAAAACTCCCTCATTTTAATCATATATTTTTTATATTTTACCATACAAAAGAAAAAACTGTCAATATCGGCAATAAAAATATTGATATCCTTTTTAAAATATGTTATGCTTAAAGAACATATTAAATCCTTTGGAAGTGAAATTTATGCTGTACGATTTTTTAGACATTGACAAAAACAGTAATACCTTGCTTTACGAACAGCTTTACAATAAAATAATATCCGCAATAAACTCCGATAAATTCCGCAAAGGCGACAAGCTGCCCTCAATAAGACGATTGGCGGAGGAACTGAACATCAGCCGAACAACAGTTGAAACAGCTTATGAACAGCTTTGTGCGGAGGGGTATATCAACAATCAGCCTAAGCGTGGCTTTTTTGTTGAAGCGGAATATAACATAAACAATGACAACGCCGTTATAACTCATAATATTACCGATAATTCAGTACAAAAATTTCATAATATTGTAAAATACGATTTTTCAAGCTCCAGCATAGATTCTCAGTATATTGACATTAAGTTCTGGAAACGCTGTGTGAAAGACGTTCTTGATAAACATTATGTCATATCGTCATACGGTTTGCCGCAAGGTGAGCTTGCTCTTCGTGAAACTCTCTGTGATTACTCCCGTAATGTCCGTGGGGTTAATGCAGATGTTGACAATATTCTCATAGGTGCCGGCACTCAGACTCTTCTTTCGGTACTTTTGGGGCTTTGCAGGGAAGTCGGTTACGGAAATGAAATAGCAATCGAAAAAGGTTTTTTTCCTCAGGGTGAACAGATTTTTTCCGACTTCGGGTTTAACCTTTCTCCTCTGAAAGCCGACCGCAGCGGAATTATTCTTGACGATACAGTAAAAAGCCGTATTCTCTTTGTGAACTCCTCGGGAAGTATTCGTGGCTCTGCCCCTGTTCCGATAAACAAGCGAATGGAGATTATCCGTCACGCAGAGAAAAACAATGCCGTTATAATAGAGGACGATTTCAACGGCGAACTTCGCTATACATCAAAGCCTGTGCCTGCTTTACAGGGAATGTGCAGCGACAGAGTTGTTTACATAGGCAGTTTTTCAAAACTTCTTTTGCCCTCGGTTCGCATAAGCTATATGGTTATGCCCGAAAATCTGGCGGAGATTTACAGAAAACGTCAGCAGAATTACAATCAGACCTCCTCCAAAATTGAACAGCTTGCACTTGCACAATATATAAAATCGGGACGGCTGGAACGTCAGCTCCGCAAGCTTCGGAAAATTTACGCAATAAAATCGAAGCTCCTGTCGGAATGTCTTGACAAGAGCTTCGGAGAAAATTCTATTATAGAAGTAATCGAAACCGCACTTTGCGTTCGCATAAAGCTTGACAGTCCGTACAGCTTGGAAGAGCTTAAGAAACGTGCAGCCGACAGCGGCATTATGCTCGGAAAGTGCCGGGAAAAAAACGGGTTGAAGTATTTTTATCTCTGCTTTTCGGGAATTGAAACGGAAAAGATTCCGCAAGCTGTAGAGTATTTGAAGAGCGTTTGGAGTTAATAGCTATAAATAAAGTTGAAAAGAGTATTATTAAAGTTTGGTCAAGCTTTTTAAAGCTTGCGGGTCAAGGGCAGAGCCCTTGTCGCTGACGGAACAAACTATAAAAGAAAAGCTAACTACCCTCAGCGAAACTAAACAAACTATCAAAAGCAAAACAACCAAAAATAAAAAAACCTATCAAAAATAATATCTTTCGACACAAACAAAATCAGGCAACAGCAAAGCGAATTGCCGGTCAAAGAAAGATACGCTAATTTTCCGATCCGATTCCTGAGGACGTTGTCCGCTCACTTGCCGTATGTATTAATAGTCTGAATAAGAGAAATTCTTATTGTATTTGAAATATACTCTATAACTCTTTTTCTGTTCCACTCTTCCCTGTCCTTAATCCAATCCATCATCATACCCGAAAGAGCTTCGGTGTAAAATTTACCAAGGAATCTTTTATAATCTTCGTCAAGGTGCTTACCCATTTTATCCTCCGCACTTGAAATCAAGTTTGCAACAAGAGATATAAAATCCGAATAGAAAAAACTTTTCACATGGTCGTGACCTATCGAATCATACGCACAATTTATGAGGTGGTCGTTGCTTTCAACATAGTTCATAACAAAAGTAATTGCTTCCTCATAGTCAACGATTAAATCGAATTTCTTCACAACCTCAATTGCATCTTGTTCAAGCATCCATTTCAGGAGTGCGTAAATATCCTGAAAGTGATAATAAAATGTTTTTCTGTTTACACCGCAGTCCGTAATAATTTCACTGACGGTTATTTTTGAAAAAGTCTTTTTCTCCATAGCCTTACGCAAGGAATTGGCGAGCGACTTTTTAGTGTTCATTGATGTAACTTCGTGTTTCATAATACTGTACCCCCTACAAAATATTATACACACTTATCCGTAAAATTCAATGGATAATATTCCACATATGACCATCATTACGAGAATAGTGTTTACTTTTTACACAGTTGTTGCATATTGACCGTTTTTTACTTTTAAAACATTTACTATAATAGATTTATACTGATATAGGAGTGTCTTAAAATGTACGAAAATGCTTATAACATATTAATGCAAACACCTGTCGGGGTGAAGTACGGAACTATCAGCTTTAACGTCACCGACGGCAAAATCAGCGGCGAAATGGATATGCTCAATCACTGCGAGCCTATCACCGGTACTATAGATGAATTCGGCTACTGCCATATAACGGGGCAAATCGTCACTATTGTGAGAAACATTGACTTCAAGGCTACAGGCAGAATTTACAACGGCAATCTTAATCTTTCCGCAAGAGGTGAACGAAACGCTTTTGAAATAACCGGTGTTCCGCTTAAAAATTGTACTCACGGTTAATAATTGTCAATATTATATACTCGAATGATTTATAACTGTTAAATAGTATAACTTTATTAGCTTTTGTTTAAATCCGAATTTTGACGCAGGTGATAAAGTTACCGTATACAAAAAGTAAGTGTGCGTATTTCCTGCGGGCATTGCCCGCCGTTGCCCACCGTATGCAATTTAAACATTGTATACGGCATTTTTTTGTAGTTTTTTACAATAAAAAATTTTAAATTTCCTATTGACAATCTTGTATGTAAATTATATAATGTGTATATTGTATATATACAATTTATTCTTTTGAGGTACCTATGGATATTATAATTACAAACTCTTCGGGAAAACCGATTTATGAACAGATTACTTCACAAATCAAAGAGCTTATTATGAACGGCACTCTTAAAGAGGGCGACTCTCTCCCCTCTATGCGGTCGCTTGCACAGCAGCTTCATATAAGCATTATCACCACTAAGCGTGCATATGAAGATTTGGAGCGTGACGGCTTTATCGAATCGTTCACAGGCAAGGGCAGCTTTGTAAAAGCTCAGAATACGGATTTTCTCCGTGAAGAGGGATTGAAACAGATTGAAAATTACTTAACGCTTGCCTGTGAAAAAGCTCACGTTTGCTCAGTGGAGCTTGACGAGCTTAAAGAGCTTTTGGCAATGATTTACGGAGGAGAATAAAATGGTTGATTTTGAAAATGCTATTGAAATCAAAAGTCTTACCAAGGCTTACGACGGCTTTACTCTCAACAACATAAACTTCAATGTTCCAAAGGGTAGCATTATGGGTTTTATCGGTCAGAACGGTGCAGGTAAAACAACTACCATTAAGCTTATTCTGAACCTTTTGAAACGTGACAGCGGTGAAATTAAAATACTCGGTATGGATAACATTTCTGATGAATACGAGATAAAAAGTCAAATTGCAGCTGTCTTTGACGAACTGCCGTTCCACGATGACCTGAACGCCAAACAGATAGGAATTATTCTCAGCGACATTTTCGCAAACTGGAACAAGGATACCTACAACGATTTTCTCGACCGGTTCACTCTCTCCCAAAAAAAGAAAATCAGAGCATTCTCTAAAGGTATGAAGATGAAGCTTCAGATTGCCGCTGCACTCTCACACAAAGCTCGGCTTCTTATTATGGACGAAGCTACCACGGGTCTTGACCCTGTTGTCAGAAATGAAATACTTGATATTTTCCTTGAATATTTACAAGACGAAAATAACAGTATTCTGATGTCCTCTCACATAACTACCGACCTTGAAAAAATTGCCGACAGCGTTACATTTATCGACAAAGGTAAAATTCTGTTGAGCGGCTACAAGGACGATATTCTTGAAAGTCACGGTCTTATCAAATGCAGAAAGTCCGACTGTCAATATATCGAAAGTGATGATATCGTAAGCACAAGAATGAACGATTTCGGTGCGGAAATTATGGTTCACGACCGCCGCAAGTGTCTTGAAAAGTACAGCGGTGCAGTGATTGACAGCACAACTCTTGAAGAAATTATGCTGTTCTATGTCCGCAGAGATAAAAAGGAGTGGTTCTGATGAAAGGTCTGCTTTTTCGGGAATTTTATCTCGGCAGAAAATATTATATGATGTCCTTGTTGATGTTTTTATTGGTGATGACAATTAGTTTACTTACAAACCTAAGCTTGATTTGCGGTAATCTTTCACGTTTATCGGAAGATTCGATTTTTCAAGTCAACGAAAATGCACTCACAATTATGACTATTTTGCCGTGCCTTGTAATTTTCATAAGCTTCTGCACGGATGGCGGTGTTACCTTTTCAGATTATAATACTCACTGGCTTAAATATTGCGGAACAACACCTATGTCGGAAAAGAAAATTATCACGGTGAAATTTACGGCTAAAATAATTTCGTTGGTTACAGCATTTATATTCAGTTTGATTTACACGGTTATTCTGGGAGCTATTACGGGCGATAGGTTTTCGTTTTCCGCATTTAAAAATCTGTTTATTATATTTACATTTGCTGTTGTGTTTTCAAGTATTTTCATAATGCTGTCAATCGACTGCAAGGATAAAAATGCGGTGACAAAAAGACTTGTTGCAATATTTGCGGCACTGTATGTTCCGACTATGATTTATGTTATTACGCTTATGAATAATTCTGCCGAGGAAGATATTTTTCAAGGTGTGGTTATGCCTGCCGTAGATAAAATCAAAAATATTTTATTTCCGCTGTCGCCTGTGATAATTACAGTATCGGTTGCGGTATGCTATGCGATGTCAATTCGCTTTTTGAAAAGGAGGGAAAATTAATGTACGGTCTTTTATACAAAGAGTTAATTCTCAACAAGAAAAATCTTCTGGGAATTGCCGCTGCGGCATTGAGTTTCACGGCTGTGCTTTTTGTCCCCTCCGAAGATAAAGTCGGCGATATGAGCGAGCTGTTTGTTATGGTAAATACACTTGTCACAGTTATAATTTTCCTGATTGTCGGTATGATGCAGCAGGGCTTGTTTGAAGCCGACGAACGAAAGCTTTGGCAGCTTTACATCACGTCAACACCAGACGGTATAAAAAATCAGATACGTGCAAAATATGTGTTTTCGTTTTTGATGTCGATGTCGGCGGTATTTTATTGTATACTTGTAATTTTAATATTTGGTGCTGTAAATAATATAGCTGTGCCTGTTCCTGTTACGATTGTATTTCTGACTCAGATTTTATTCAGAAGCATTGAATTTCCTTTTCTTGTTAGGTTCGGCAGCAAATACGGAAATACTTTCCGTTCGGTTATTATCACTATGATAGTATTTGCAGGTATGGTATATCTGCTGTTCGGCGACCTCTCGATTTTCGGTTCTTATGAAAGCTTCACCAACTTTCTGATGAATCATATACTCAGCGAGGACGGTTTCACTACAGGATTTACCGATATACTTTATCTTATTCCTGCATTGATTTATGTACTTTACTATATTTCCTACAGAATATCCTGTAAACTGTATTTAAAAGGCGGTGAGCATTATGACAGATAAAAACTTAACCGTAAAGCGGATTTTGATTTTCTTGTTCTTTGCGTTTATTCCGCCGTGGATTATACAGTTTATTTACATAGCGGTTATAGGCTGTGATGTCAACACAAACTATTATCAGCTTATGGCTTGTGTGTCAATGCTGTTTCCGTCAATAGGAAATTTCCTTGCGAGGATAATTACAAAAGAGGGGTTTAACGGCAGTTACTTAAAACTTAATTTAAAAGGAAATGTCAAATATTATCTTTTTGCGGTACTTGTGCCTGCGGTATACTATTTTATATCGGCATTTGTAATTTTTCTGGGATATATGCCGAGCGGTTCGACAGGTGATATTTTACGCAACACTAATTATTTCCACATATTTTCGACATCAATATATATTATATCACTTTCATTACTTGACTGTACACTAACATTTGGTGAAGAATTCGGCTGGAGGGGATATCTCACGCCTAAGCTTTCGGAGCTGTTCAAAAAGCCTGCGGCATATCTTATCAGCGGTATAATCTGGGGATTGTGGCATGCACCCATTATAGTTATCGGTCACAACTTCGGAACGGATTACAAATTTTATCCATACGGCGGAATAATAGCAATGTGTATTATCTGCGTATTCATCGGAACTTTTTTCTCGGTACTTACGGAGAAAACAAAGTCGGTATTTCCCTCAACCTTTGCTCACGCAATGAACAATAATTTTTTAAATATAATATATGTTATACTTATGTTTTCTTCAAATGAAATAACTGCGATACCTCTTGAAGCTATGTTTACTGTAATGTGTATTACTGCTTTGGCGGCTTCGGTGTTGATTGTTAAGTTTTCAAAGGATAAGAAATACTCATAATACAAAAACTGCCCGATATTGTTTATTCAACATTATCGGGCAATCCGTTTTAAGAAACTTTCTCAAAATCCGAAGCAGGCACACTGCAAATCGGACATACAAAATCCTCGGGCAGCTCCTCACCTACATACTCATATCCGCAAACAGTACAACGCCAGATTGTCTGACCGTCGGAAGTTTTTCCTACCTCCTCGGATTTATGCTCAACTTTTTCAAAATCGGAAGCCGGGTGCTTGCACAATGGACAGATAAAGTCCTCGGGCAGCTCCTCACCAACGTACTCATAGCCGCAAATCGTACAACGCCAAATTGTCTGTCCGTCCGATGTCTTGCCTACCTCTTCGGGTTTCGGCTTAATGTTATTAAGATAATAGGAATAATCCGTGGAGGGAGTATCATTCAAAACGACAGCTTCCGTTACATCTGCAATGAACATTGTATGTGTTCCCAAATCTATTGTATGACAGACAGTTCCCGAAATGTAGGAATTTGTACCCTTGGTAATGTACAGTGTACCGTTCTCCGCACGCTTACAGTCTGTGAAATCGGCGAATTTATCTACCTCTCTTCCCGACTGAAAACCAAAATGCTTAAACAGAGAGAATTCGGCATTTTGACTGATAATCGATGCCGTAAACTTACCTGTTTTCACAATCATATCGTGAGTGAAATTATCCTTGTTTACGGTAAGGCTTATTCTGTTTGGAGAAGTTGTCACCTGACCCACTGTGTTTGTAATACAGCCGTTGTCTTTGCCGTTATCGGAAGCCGTAACAACAAATAAGCCGTATGTCAAATTATGAACTGCGTTTTTTGCCATTTATAAAACCTCATTTCTGTTGTAAAATCATCAAAATAATTGTTATAATTATATAATGATTACACGAATTTGTCAAGTAGGTTTATTTATTTTTGTTGCGTTAATCCAGAAAATATCCTGCTTTATACGATTCAATAAGATATACTCGAAAGCGTTAAGATTTAGCACTTTTCTTTCTTCAACCGGCAATTCGCTACGCTGTTGCCTGTTTTGGTTTTAAGCAAAAGATATTATTTTTAGGGTTAATATTTCGTCAGCGAGCAGGGCTCTGCCCCTGCACCCCGCAAGCTTTGAAAAGCTTGACCAAACTTTAAAATGCTAATTCTTTTAGATTTTGAGTATAACTCGGATTCTGATAATACAAATAATCGCTTAGAGGACTGTCTTCACGTGTTTCCTGCGGACGTTGTCCGCCGTTGTCCGTTTACACGTGCGAAAAAAAACTTGACATATTGCAAAAACAGTAGGATAATATAAGTAATTATGTCACTAAGGAGAAGCTTTAAATTATGATTTATCTTGACTATTCTGCCAATACACCTACCGACCCGACAGTTCTTGAAACGTTCTCGCAAATCACGGCAAACTTTCCGGGCAACGCAAATTCAAAGCATACCGCAGGAAAATCCGCACAAACAAAACAGAACGAAATCTCTCAAAACATTTCCGATATGCTCGGCATAAAACCCGATGAAATCATCTACACTTCGGGTGCAACCGAAAGCAATAATTTAGCCATAAAGGGTATCGCACGAAGCGAACGTCACACAGGCAGGCACATCATCACAACTCCGCTTGAACACCCCTCTGTAAGTGCCCCTCTGACGGCTCTTCAAGAAATCGGCTATGAAATAGATATGGTGAAAATCGGTCTTGACGGAAAGATTGACCTTGAACATTTTAAATCTCTCCTGCGTAAGGACACTGTTTTGACTACTGTCTGTGCTGTTGACAGCGAGCTTGGAACTGTTCAGCCGACTTCGGAAATTGCCGGTATATTAGCCGACTTCCCCAATTGCAGACTTCATATCGATGCAACTCAGGCAGTCGGGAAAATCCCCGTTGACTTCAAAATTGCCGATACGGTGAGCTTTGCATCGCATAAGTTTTACGGTCTTGTCGGAAGCGGTATACTATATAAGAAAGAGGATTTGATTATCGAGCCTATTATTCACGGCGGAATGAGTACGAATATTTTCCGAAGCGGAACTCCGACCACCGCTCTCAATGCCTCACTCGAAACGGCTCTCAAACTTGCACTTGACAACATTAACGAACGTTTCGACAGTGTAAAAAAGCTTAACACATTGTTGAGAGATAAGCTTTCGGAGTATCCGAAAGTTGTGATAAACAGTCCGAAAGACGCTATTCCCCATATTTTGAACTTAAGCGTTACGGGGGTTAAAGGGGTTGATTTTCAAAAGGCTTTAAGCGACAAAGGTGTTTGCGTGTCGGTGAAGTCGGCTTGCAGTACGGACAGTCTTCCCTCACGTGCGGTGTTTGCCGTAAGCCGTAATCGAAAAAACGCTTTGAGTTCATGGCGGATAAGTCTTAGTCACCTGACAACGTATGATGAAATCAACAAATTTTTAGAAATATTTGAAACTTGCTATAAGGAGCTTACAAAATAAATGAGCAGAGAATTAAAACCATATGAGAAGATTGAACGAAGTATAAATAAGAAATTCAGAAAGGAAATCTGGAATCAGTTTGTTGCGGCGGTCAAGCGGTACGAGCTTGTACAAAGCGGCGACAAGATAGCCGTTTGCATTTCGGGCGGTAAAGACTCAATGCTTATGGCGAAGCTTATGCAGATGTTACAGCGTTACAGTGAAACTCCGTTTGAGCTTGTTTACCTTGTTATGGACCCGGGTTACAACCAAATTAACCGAAAAAAAATCGAGAGCAACGCAAAGCTGCTTGAAATTCCAATCACAATTTTTGAAAGTGATATATTTGAAATTGCAAACAATACCGACAGATATCCGTGCTATCTTTGTGCAAAGATGAGGAGAGGTCATCTCTACAGCAAGGCGAAAGAACTCGGCTGCAACAAGATTGCTTTGGGACATCATTTTTCCGATGTTATCGAAACAACGGTTATGGCAATGTTTTACGGCTCGCAGCTGCAAGGTATGATGCCTAAGCTTCACAGTCAAAACTTTGAGGGTATGGAGCTTATTCGACCAATGTATTGTATTCACGAGGAATCAATCATTGCGTGGAAAAATTACAACGATTTACAGTTTATTCAATGTGCTTGCAGATTCACTGAAGCCTGCACAATGTGCGACAACGGCGGAGGCGGAAGCAAACGTCAAGAGGTGAAAACTATTATCAAGCAGCTTAAACGTGATAATCCCAACATTGAGAAGAGTATTTTTAACAGTCTTCACCGTGTACATCTTGATACTTTTCCGATTTACAAATCACACGGAGAACTGCATAATTTTCTTGACGATTATTAATGCGTACAACTTCCGCAGAAAAGAAGTAAAAACACGACACCTTTAGGAATATACAACGGAGAGCTTGAAATCAACATTTCGGAATTGCTGAACTAAATTTACTCCCCTTTAAACAATGTAAGATTATTTTCATTGTCGCAAACTCCTAGGAAAACTTCCTTTGCGTTTTTGAAGTCCTGAGCTTTGAGTTCCTTTTCCAGCCACTTTATGTCAAGACCCATTCTCTTTAAGTTTTCGTGAAGTATTCTGCCGTCCATAATAATTTCCGTATTAATATATTCGCTTTTGGGAGTAATACCCATATCTTCGGGAATAACCGGACGCTTGCTGCTTTTGGGAAGAACAGACAGCTTGCCGTTATACTCGAAAACAGCGGTCTGAATATCGCTGAGGTTAAAATATCCCTGCTCTCTACACATCACCATAAACTCACTCAAATCGAGCTTTGCTTTTTTCATATTGTTTCGGTAAATCTTTCCGTTATTCATAATTATAGTCGGAGTACCATTGATGTATTTTCTGGTCTTAGGAAAATCTCTTGCACAAATACTGAGGGCAATTGTAACGGCACCGTAAACTATCATAGCAATAAGCGGTTTCCACGGTTTTTCAAGCTCCGTGGCAAGCTCGGCGGCGATTGAACCTATTGTAATACCTGCGATGTAATCAAAGAAATCAAGCTGTGATATCTGTTTGTGACCAATTAATTTGGCTATTATAAATAATGCAAATGCGGATAATGTTGAAGTTAGGATAACATTTATATAGTCCATTTTATTCACACCTCTGTTTTATAATAATTAATAGTATTCCTAAAAACATTAAAATTAATCTTTCTTTTTACAATTGATTAGTACAATGTTTTTTTATGTTACTATAAAAAAGTCGCACCTTCGCCCCTCTCCTGCGGACGTTGTCCGCCGTTGTCCGCCGTATAAAAGCGTCATATTTAAACATAATAAATGTGAGGTGATTTATATGGCAAAGCAAGGAATGAAACGTCCCGACAGAACACACACCCATAAGAAAAACGAACAGCCGCCTGTTCCCGAGATTCAGGGCAAGGCGAAACACGGCAAAGCTCCCGTGAACTCCGTAATTGCAAGAACAAGCTCACCGTCGCTGAAAGTTTATCACAGCACTCCCCACTCTGCCGATTCGGTGGATAAGCCAATCTCCCCTGTATATGCCGAAATCGACAATGACCTTGCAAGGGATAATCTTGAAAACGATATCACTGCTGCGGATTTGCAGGATTTGTAATTCCTCTCACCAAATCCTTACACCGTTGATGTGAAGAAATCTTGCGGTACTGTACGAATATGTGTATAGAGGTCTGTCGAGTGCGTCAAACGTATGAGTGGAAACAAGGATAGTCGGGTACACCGCTGTAATTACAGGCGAGTGATAGAACATTCCCGAGCTGTCCGCAAGCTGTACGATATCTCCCGGCTGAACCTCAAATCGACTTACTACAGAGGCGTACGGTCCTACCGACTTATTACCCACAAGAAATTTATAGAGATACTCCACCGCAGTCCAAGACGGAGTTCTGTCCGATGCCGTTCTATAGAACCAGCCTGTGACGGGAGTATAATTCATTATGCCCGAGCCTGCGTACAAGCATTGTGAGGCAAAATTTGTGCAGTCACCGCCTATCGATTGGAAATCATAGTAAGCAGGGTTTCTGCTCAATGCCCACTTTCGTGCGTAGGTTACGGCTTTTTCTCTGTTGTACGGAACAGTTTGCATTTTATCATCTCCAAATGTATTTTTTATATTTATTAATATACTATTCGACACATTCTCCAAATGACGTTCAAAATTAAGTTTTCACCGTAAAAATGTAAACAATTTATAAAAATAACAAGAATCTTTTTAGCCGATGTATATTTTATGGTATAACAGACTTAACTGCCAAGCAAAATGTTTTTGTATTTTTACAATACTTTTTGTATAAAAGGTAATTTTATTATACAAGGATATAAAATGTGCATACATAGCGAAATACCCCTGAGTTTCAGCCCTACTACTGCATAAGTTCCGCTTGACTTCTTGGAGTGTTCATTAAAGAGCAATGATTTTAGCTTATTCATAGAATGATTAATAGAGCAAAATTAATGTCATTTACTATACGCAAATAATTGAATACTAAAACTATATGTATTCATTACAATGATTAACAAATTTCCGACAGATAAGGTTTATGCCTTGTTCTGTCGGTTATTGATTTTTTTCCGAAATATGATATAATTGTTTTAAGCGGACAACGTCCGCCCAAAATATGTGAATAAAATTTATTTTATCCGTAAATTTTATTAAGCGACAAAAACTAATGTAACAATAAATTATCGGTTGGGTTCATAAAACTAAAAATTAAAAAATTCGCTTCATATATTTCTCCGTCGCCGCTCGGCGACAAACTTTAACAAGCTTCGCAACCGTACAGCTATAAAAATTTTATCAAAAAGGGGTTATCGTTATGAAATGTGAATTCTGTGAAAAAACCATACCCGATGGTTCAGTATCTTGTTCGTACTGCGGTTCTCTTGTTCGCAATGCCGTAAGCAGTACAAGTCACACCGTAATCTCGCTGGAACAGCAAAAGGATATCGGCAATTACAAAATGAGCAGCGACTATAAATCTCCCAAAGCAAACAATTCCGATAAGGAAATATTGTATGGAATAGATATGAGCCACCAGAAGTTCGCCGCACAAAAGTTTACGTCAAGCGAAGGCTATAAACCGCCAATCACCAATGCCGGAAATGCAATTATAGGTGAAAACATCTCCGCCCCCCTGCCGTCCGCTGCCGAAAAGAATAACAATGGTGAAACTTCACATTCAAGCTTGCAGGAAAGCGTTCCTAAAAAATGTGAGTTCTGCGGAAAGGATATTGCTCCGGGTGAGGTGTCATGTCCTGCCTGCGGTTCGCTTGTCCGCCGTGTAATGAGTGATAAGGGCAACACTGTTATATCCGTGAAGCAGCAAAATGACATAGGCAATTACAAAATGAAAAGCAGCTATACCACTCCGCAAACCGAAGCTTCCGAGGGTGAAATTCATTTTGGTAAAGAAATGAGCCATGGCGAATTTACTCAGCAGAGTATTACCGATGAAAATGCCTATACACCTGTTGCCTCGGGCAGAGATGTTTATATACGTTCCGAAGAAAACAACGGTATTCCAAATCCGAACAGCGGCTCGTATTCTATGAGAAAAGAGTCTACAGAAAAAACTCCCGAGTTCGTCACTCAAAAAAGAGTTTCTCTTTTCAAGAAAAGACGTGTTCCCAAAAATTACGTGAACGCATACGTTCCGATTAACGAGAGAGAACAAATCGAATCCGACAGCAATAACAACGTGGATACCAAACCTGCTTTTGATTTCAGGAAAAAACGTATCTCCAAAAAGTATGCCAACGCATACGTTCCGCTTTACGGCAGCGAATACACGGAAACAAACGAAGCTGTTCGTATTGCCGAAGAGAATACGAAAGAGATTGCCGACGTTCCGGGAGGTCTTAACAAGGATCAATTTATGAAGCTTATCTATCTGCATTCAGTGAGAGTGCCGTTCTTCGCTGCTATTGTAATATTGTATATATGTATGGTGGGTATGCTTTTTACATCGATTTACTTTATGAATCCTTATCAGCTTATCACAATACCTTTAATTATGGTTTTGACCTTTGGTTTGCAGTTTAAGTACAGCTATAGCTGTGCATTCGGCACTCTTCTTTTCGGAATTATTTATTCGATTACGGGTATTATATTCTACTATTCTTTTTTAGGTATTCCTATTTTAGTTGCAGGAATATTTTCTTATTTCAGCGTTAAAAGATTTAATACTCTGTGGGATATGTATATAGAAACAGGCACTCTTCCTTATGCTAGGAGAAGATTTTAGATTATTTTCAAACAGGAAGGATTACTCACTAAAATGTATTCTATTTTAATTATTGAAGATGATTTGCATATCGGAAATATGCTTGAAGAAACTTTGACCGCCGAGGGTTACTCCGTACTTCGTGCTTTTTCGGGAACAGAAGCTTTGCTTGTTCTCTCTAAGAAAACACCCGACCTTGTTCTCCTTGACCTTATGCTCCCCGGCTTAAGCGGTGAAGAGCTTTTGCCTAAGATTAAAGATATTCCCGTTATCGTGGTAAGTGCAAAAGCCGATACTGCCGGAAAGGTAGACTTGCTTCTCGGCGGTGCGGTCGATTACGTTACCAAGCCTTTTGAGATGAGCGAGCTATTGGCAAGAATTACCGTTCAGCTTCGCCGTAAAAGTCAAGGCATGGAAAAATCGGAGCTGTCTTTTAATGATTTAACTTTGAATCTTGACACTCACACCGCACATATCGGCAGCAGCGAAATTCGCCTTACACGAACGGAATGTGCCATTTTAAAGCTGCTTATGCAGAACCCGACAAGACCTGTCGGAAAACTAACCATACTGGAAAAAATCAGTGAGGATACTCCCGACTGCACGGAGCGTTCTCTTAAACAGCATATCAGTAATGTGCGGAAGAAGTTACAGTCTGTAAGCGGAAAAGATTATATTGAGGCTGTTTACGGAATCGGATTTAAAATGAAAAATGTGTAATTGTCGGCAATTCCGATAGAAAACACGAAAAACAGCTTTTTTAAAATTTTGCTTTGTATAACCGACCCAAAGTCAATTTTTACAATGAACTTTGGGTCGGCTTCGTAAATTAGAACTGCCAAAAAACTATCTTCACGTGTTTTCGGCAGGCATTGCTCGCCAAATCTTGACGAAATCTTGACTTTTTCTTGACCGATTTCTTGACAGTTATGTGTTATAATGTAAACAGAAAGAAAAACAATATACTGTCATATGCTTCGATAAAGAAAGTGGAGGTTTTAACTTATGGATTACTATGTTCTTCAAACTAACAACCTGTGTAAAAATTATAAAAGCTTTAAAGCTTTGGACGGTCTTACAATGAATGTTCCGAGAGGTGCTATTTACGGCTTTGTCGGAAAGAACGGTGCAGGCAAGACTACACTCATTCGTCTTATCTGCGGTTTACAGTTCCCGACAAGCGGTGACTATGAGCTTTACGGAATTAAGAACGATGACAAGTCTATCGCTTTATCACGCAGAAGAATGGGTGCTGTGGTTGAAACTCCCTCTATCTACCTCGATATGACTGCTAAGGAGAACCTTAAGCAGCAGTACAGAATTTTGGGATTGCCCAGCTTTGACGGCATTGACGAGATTCTGGAGCTTGTAGGTCTTGAAAACACGGGCAAGAAAAAAGCCAAGAACTTCTCTTTGGGTATGCGTCAGCGTTTGGGTATTGCGGTCGCACTCTGCGGCAATCCAGATTTTCTTGTGCTTGACGAACCTATCAACGGTCTTGACCCCCAAGGTATTATTGAAATTCGTGAACTTATTCTTAAGCTTAACCACGAAAGAAAAATCACCGTACTTATTTCAAGTCATATTCTCGATGAGCTTTCACGTCTTGCAACTCACTACGGCTTTATCGACAAGGGTCAGATTATCAAGGAAATGAGTGCCGAGGAGCTTGAAGCTGCCTGCCGCAAATGCGTTCGTATGACTGTTACCGATACAAAGGCTCTTTCAAGAGTTCTTGACGATATGAACATTGAATACAAAATACTTGACGACACAACCGCCGATGTTTACGCAAAGCCGAACTTCTCTCAGCTTGCCGCCGCACTTGCAAAAGAAAACTGCGAGGTTGTAACAATGGAGGAGCATGACGAAAGCCTTGAAAGTTTCTACATTTCGCTTGTCGGAGGTGCGGAGCATGATTAATTTATTATCGGCTCAGTTTTCAAAGCTTTTCAAAAACAAACTGTTTTATGCGGCTGTGATTATATTTACAGCAATCGGTTTTGCTTCCTCTGTACTTTTTATTAAATATATTCCCGATCTGGCTCATATGGCGGAAGAAGCTATAGCCGAAGGGGATACGGAACATTTATGGAATACATATGAAACATCTATAATGTTTGACATCACTTCCCGTATGGATTTTCACATTCTCGTATTTGCTCCGGCTGTTTTTATCAGTATGTTTATAGGCAGAGAATTTGATAATAATACTATCCGAAACAAAGTTATTATAGGCTCTTCAAGACCTTTGATTTATTTGTCTAATCTTATAGTTTGTTTTGTTTCACAAATTATTATGCAGCTGGCTTACTGTTTGGCATTGTTTCTCCCCTCGTTTATTATATATCTAAAATACCGTTCTGTTATAAATATGAAGTTTTTTGAAATATCATTTAAAGATTTCTTAATTACACAGATTATAGGTATAGGAATTATGCTTGTTTGTTCCTCACTGTATCTTCTTATTACAATGACGGCAGGCTCAAAAACACATGCAGTGATATCGTCTATAATTGTTATATTTGCCATGTTTCTTGTCAGTAATAAAATAAATACGATGCTTTATGTGCCGGACGAAGAAGACTATAATTATTATATACCTACTTATACCGAAACAACCGATACACCCGATGAATCCCAAATTCCCTATTACGACCCATATTTCGGATACGGCAGCTATACAGACTATGTTGAAAGCTACAGAGGCAAAAATCTCAAAGCCGGTAAACGCTTCCTTTACGAAACTATCGATGACACTCTCCCTACAAGTCAGGTTTTATATATGATGAACAGCGACACCACCCCTCCGAGAACAGGAAAATTCATTGTGTGTGATTTACTTCTTTCGGCTGCTTTAAGTGCGGTGGGAATTGTTATATTCAATCGCAAGGAATTGAGATGAGGTATGCGTAATGACTAATTTATTATCGGCTCAGTTTTCAAGATTATTCAGAAGCAAGATATTCTATATTTCGCTTATACTTATGTTGGGAATAGCATTGTACAATGTTGTTCCGGAATTTTTTGATTTTGACAGGAGCGTAGAATTTCATATTGACCCAACAGGATATTTAACTCACGGCTATGTTTCATATCCCAGCGAGTTTACGATACGTTACACCGAATTGCTCCAAGATCTTTTTGATTACGATTTTTTCGACAGTATTTACAATGTTCGTTTATATGCGGATTATTATTTTAAATCAAACTTTACTTTCTATTTGATTATAATTGCACTTATGGTAAGTTTACTCATAGGAAGCGAGTTCGGAAATAACACAATCCGCAACAAAATAATTGTCGGACATTCAAGAACTTCGATATATATTTCAAATCTTATCGTATGCGTTACCGGCGGAGTTATTATTCAAGTATTTTATATACTGGTTACATATATTCCTATGCTTATTTTATACTTTAAATATAAGTCTGCCGGATGCAGCGTTTATCTTTTCGGGTTCACGTTTAAGGAAAATTTTGTTTTTCAGCTTTTCGGACTTGTAATTATAATTCTGTACTCCTCAATATTCATGATGATTACAATGATAACACCCTCACGAACCTATGCGGCTATGATATCTCTGCTTGTGGTTATCACATTAGCTATAGTTTGCTTGGGCGTAGAGCAAACATTATATGAAGCGGATATGTACGAATTATTTTATCCGATGTATGATCCTCTGTGGAGAAGTATAGATGATTTGGAAATAGCAAGAGTGGAAACATTGAGTGGATTTAAGCGTGAGTTTTATCATCTGCTGGACGATGTTCTTCCTATATGTCAAACATTCATTTTATCAAGCAGCGATAAAATTCCCCCACGAACATTTCTGTACATTGCGTATGATTTGGGCATTACCGCCGTTACAACAACTTTGGGCATAGCTTTATTTAACCGCAAAGAAATAAATTAATGCGTAATTAATTATTATGAACGGAAGTTTGACAATAAGCCCAACAGCTAATATTATTGCTGACTGCAAAGAATTTAATGAGGTGACTTACAAATGACAAACTTATTATCTGCTCAATTTTCAAGACTTTTTAAAAGCAAGCTGTTTTACTTGTCGCTTATATTCTTTGCAGGTTGGGCATTGTATCTGACTATTCCCGAATTTTTTTATTTCGGCGAGGTGGAATCTTTTAAAAATGATCCTTGGGAAATGTTTTATAATCCGCCGTGTCCTATGCCTTTCACTTCGGAGAGTATTAATCGGTTTTTGAATTACGATTACGATTTTCTGGATTTTTTTTATAATGTTCGTCTAGCCGCTGACATATACTTAACTTCAAGCTTTATCCCCTATGTGGTTATTACTGCTCTTATTATAAGTCTTTTAATAGGAAGAGAATTTGGAAACAACACTATCCGAAACAAGATTATTTTAGGCTATTCACGACCTATGATATACGCTGCAAATCTTATAGTATGCGTATCTGCCGGAATAATTATGCAGCTTGTTTATATAATTATGATAATTCTTCCCGAATTTATAGTATACCTAAAATATAAGGCTGCCGACTGCGGTGTTTATCTCTTTGAAAATTCTTTTAAGGATAATTTAATTATGCAGCTTACAGGGTTTGCGATTATAGCGGTATATTGTTCTTTGTTTTTATTTATGACAATGACGGCATCGTCAAACTATCGTGGGGTAATTGCGACATTGCTTACCGTTGTAATATTGATTATTGCAAATTTTCATATACAAAATATTCTTTATAAAAACTCCGATATGTATTACGACGATTACAGCACCGCATCAATAACGGAAAGAGAAGCTCTCAGAGGAAAAAACTTACACGGAACAACACGTATCATTTACAATACTCTTGATGATATACTTCCTATACGTCAGGCTTATTATTTACAGGAAAGCTTTGATATTCCCGTAAGAACAGGTTTGTATATTATTTACGACATTGGAATAATTGCAATTGTAAACGCTGTAGGAATAACTTTATTTAAACACAAGGAACTGAAATGAGGTGATACGTATGAGTGACCTGTTGGCTGCGGATTTTGTAAGGCTGATGAAAAGTCAAATTTACCGTGGAATATTGATTTTCTGCGTGGAGTGTTTGATATTTGAAGTAGTTTTCGGGTATTTTGAGGGCAACCTCGATAAAGGCTATATGGATTCATTATTAAATACAAATTTTATTGTGTTCGGAATACTTCTATCGATATTCATAGGATTATATATCGGCAGTGAATACAGTGACGGAACTATGCGAAACAAGCTTATTTCGGGCAACTCAAGAACATCTATATATGTATCGAATTTTATTGTCACGCTTATAGGCGGAACTATCATACAGGCATTGAATTTTGTTGTGTTAAGCATAATGTCGGCAGCAATTTTCGGAACATATGCCCCTATCGCTATTACCTCCGAAACAAATGACTTTTTGGTTGCCAACTCAAAGATGATTATGAAGCAGCGAATTCTTGTTATTGCCGAAAAACAGGTTATTGGATTTTACATAATACTTGTATATACAGCAATATTTGTGCTTATAACAATGCTTATCTGTTCAAGGTCAATCTCCGTGGCGGCGGTTATGGCAGCGGCTATAGTAATATTCGCCGCAGGTATGACTGTGAGCTATGCCGTTTCGGCATACGCCCCCGAAGAAGAAAATGAACTTGGTCAAATTGTATATGCCAATCCCGAAGGATATGAATTTGGCAGCGTTAAGAAAAAGATAACAGGTACTAGGCTTACTGTATACTTATTCCTTGACGAATTTCTTCCGTCCTCTCAGGCACAGAATCTTACAAAAAAATCCGTCCCTAAAAACTCCGCAAAATATTTAATCTACGACTCGGGAATTGCGGCTCTTGCAACGATTGCGGGAATTAATCTGTTTAACAAAAAAGACTTGAAGTGAGGTGCGGCAAATGAGCGATTTATTAGCTGCGGATTTTGCAAGACTTTTAAAAAGTCAGGTGTTTCACGGTATGCTGATTTTCTGTGTGGAATGCTTAACAGCCGAAGTGGTTATAGGCTATATGAACAAAAACCTAAATATTTTCTATATGCAAGGACTTATGAAAACAAACTTTATCATTTTCGGAATACTGCTTTCAATTTTTATAGGTTTGTTCATAGGCAGCGAGTACAGTGACGGAACTATCAGAAACAAAATCGTTGCAGGCAATTCAAGAACTGCTATTTATGTTTCAAATTTTATTATAAGCGTTATTGCAGGATTCATTATGCAGATAATATTTTTCTTGATTCCAAACATTCTTATTCCTATAATATTTTCAGATGAAAGCGGCGGAAATACTTTTTTATTTGATTTAATATTTAATTTAGTAAATCAAAGTCAAGTAATAGGACTTTACATAATAATCGTATATACGGCAGTATTTCTATTTATGGCAATGATAATATGTTCAAGATCCGGTGCTACAGCCGCCGCTATGACGACAGCCGTTGTAATATTCGCAGTCGGAATGGTAGTACACGGTGCTCTTGAATCTTACGACCCACAGGCAGCGGCAGCTATGGAAGAAAATGAATCTGTTGTGCAATATCAAAGTAATTATTACGGATTTGGGCAAAGAAAACCTCTCAAAGGATTTAAGCTTAAGATGTATTTATTCCTTGATGATTTTCTGCCGTCGGCTCAGGCTCAGGCGATAACGGGTAGGATAGACGAAAACAAAGCTCCGAAGTATGTTATTTATGATGTTAGTGTTACGGCTGTTACGACAGGGTTGGGAATACTGCTTTACAACAAAAAAGACCTCAAATAAGCGGATAACGTCCGCAGGAGATACGTGAAGATAGTCTTTTATATTTGTTACTTCACGTACCCGAGCGAAAATTAATCTTTATAATAAATTATAGGTCGGGTTCACAAAGCTAATATTTTAAAAGAAGCTGCTTCACGTGTTAGAAAAAGGAGTATTGGTAAATGGTTTACAGTCTGATGTGTATTATAATTATTGCGTTATGCGTTAAAATATATCTTTTAAAGAAATCGGCAAAGGAGATAGCTGTCGCCTTTGCCGATAAGCTGCAAACCGATACAAATACTTTAATCTGTATTTCAAGTAACGATAAGGATATGAGAAGACTTGCCGCCGACATAAACACTCAGCTGAAAATTCTCCGAAGAGAACACCAGCGTTACACCCAAGGCGACACCGAGCTTAAAACAGCCATTACAAATATTTCTCACGACCTGCGAACTCCGCTTACGGCAATATGCGGTTACCTTGATGTTATGAAGCGTGAAGAGAAGCCCCAAAAGATTGAAAAATACCTTGATATCATTGCAGACCGTGCGGAACTGATGAAGCAGCTTACGGAGGAGCTGTTTAAATACTCCGTCATTCTTTCGACCGACAGTATGGCGGAAACGGAAGATATTCTTGTCAATCAGGTTCTTGAAGACAGCATTATGGGGTACTATGCAGCTCTTACGGAAAAGGGCATTACTCCCAAAATCGAACTTACCGAAAAGAAAATTGTGAGGAAAATTAACCGTGCATCTCTTTCGAGAGTTTTTTCAAATCTTATAAACAATGCAATAAAATACAGTGACGGGGATTTGGAAATTATTTTATCCGATTCGGGTATTATTAAATTTTCAAACACCGCCAGGAAGCTTACCGCCGTTCAGGTGGAACATCTTTTTGACCGTTTTTATACTGTCGAAACGGCAAGGAACTCTACGGGTCTGGGGTTATCCATTGCGAGAACTCTTGTTGAACAAATGGGCGGAGATATCTATGCCGAACAACACGGAAAAAAACTGATTATTACTGTAAAGATATAGTACATTTTACTACCCAAAATAGGGCTGTCCGAATATCATTGTCGGGCAGTCTTGTTTTTTAATTAAGTGTGTGATTTTAGTCTATAGTTGGTAGTTCACAATAATTACTAATTACACACAAAAAAACGTTATTTATAATAAAACAAAATTAAATATTACAATAAATTTATTGACTTTTGAAATATATTGCTGTATAATTTATAGTGTATTTAAAATTATTGGCTGAAATTGTAAAAATAATATGAAATACGTGAAGCGGCTTTTTGAGATTTTAACTTTCCGTACTTTACCGATACTTTATTATTGAAACTAATTTTCGATCGGGTGCGTAAGATGAGTTTATCACAAACTGTTTTCACGTGTTTTCCGTCGGCATTGCCGACATCAAAACGGAGGATACCATATGGAACGAAACAAAATAAAAATCACTTACAATCCATACAAAAGGGAAATATTCTACCGATATTGGGATTACACGGGTGACGGCAGTTGGGAAGAGGTTGACATCAACTCCCCTCTTCTTCAGGAACAGTGTTCTTCAAAGGACGTTACCATTCAGAACAATTCGTATAATATTGTTGAAACAATCAACAATAATTATAACGTTGGCAATATCGGAGTAGATATTATTTTTGAGGGTACACAGGATGATTTCGATACTTTGAGCTATGTAGCCGGACGTTACTTTTTCGACTATGACATTAAATGTATCAAGGGCAGCAAAAGCATTATCTCACCGCTTGAAGCCAAGGATAAAATAGAGGAATACTTCCGACGTTTAAACGGCTTCCTTAACAAGTACGGCGATACTCCCGAAATTGTCAATGAACTAAACAGATATTTAGATGCGGTAAAGCCGACCGTTCCCATTTGCGTTATGGGTCTTTACAGCTCCGGCAAGTCCGCTTTTATCAACAGCTTAATCGGAAAGGAAGTTCTTCCCAGTGATTCCGACCCCACCACCGCAAGGAATTACCGTATCACCAAAAACGATTTTTTCGGAAAAATCAAGTTCCTTTACGAAAACAAGCCTGTCGAGCTTAAGTTTACCGAAAATTCCTCGGAGGTTATTTTAGGCAATTTCAATCCGTTTGTTGAGGGAATTATCGACAGTCAAAGGAAAATCGAAAAGGTTGAACCCGACATCAATTTATCTCACAGAATGCACTATGCTTTAGAGGTAATCAACAATTCACCCGATACGAACATTTCCGACCTTATAGAGATAGAAGTACCTTTTGCACACAGCTATCTCAAATCCGCAAGCTTTGACTTTATGATTTACGACACTCCCGGCTCAAACTCCGCAACCAACAGAGATCATTTCGCAAAGCTTAAGGAAGCTCTCGGAAAGCAGACCAACGGTCTTCCTATTTTTGTAACCACAGCCGAAACTATGGATTCCACCGACAATTACGACCTCATTAAGGAAATTAAGAAACTCGACCACTCTCTTGACCTCACCAACACTATGATTATTGTAAACAAGTCTGATATGTCCGATATGGATTCCTTGGAGAAGAAAAGCCGAAAAACAGACAGCAACGTTGTTTCAAAATGGAGATCCTCCAGCATTTACTTCCTCTCCTCTATCGTCGGTCTTGGAGGAAAGAAAACCGACAGGAAGAAATGGATTAATTCATACTACAGAAAAACCTTTAAAAATGCTTCGGGCAGTTTTCTTGATATGTACGATGATGATTATATGCAGCTTTACAAGATTAACGTTATGCCTAAGGGCAGAAAAGACCACTACAACATTATTGCAGAAAATGCAATCACGGAGTCGGATCTTCTCTATCACAACAGCGGTCTTGCCTGCGTTGAGAATGAAATCATTGCTTTTGCGGAGAAATCCTCGATGTACAACAAGTGCGTTAATGCACGTGAATATTTGAAGAATGCAATTGAGCTTACGGACAAGAGCATTGAAAAGAACAACAAGAAGCTAAATGACGTTCAGCTTGACATCAAAAACGCAATGGACACCAAGAAGCAGAACCTTGTCGATGAAATCGACAACAGAATTAAAACTTCCATTGATTATTACATAGCCGACTACATTCAGAAAATGAACAAGTTTGTGAATGAATCAAGCTACTCTTCTTTCCTCAGAAAAGATGAAATCGAAAACGAATGGGAAAAGTTCAAGAGGGATAAAAAAGACCGTATCGACAAGACAGTTGACAGAATTACTCAGATTCTCAAATTCAAGACACAATCTTTCCTTACAGCTTTCGGCAATGAGTCCTGCGAATATTGGAAGAAAAAGGAAGAGGCTATTCTCAATGAATGCTACATCAAGGTTATGAACAACAGTTTCCTCACCGCTGCCGAAAGAGATAAAATCAGCGGTTACATCAAGTCTTTTGATGTTATTGATTTCCCGATGAATGTTAATATTGACCCGATTAAGGTGAGAAAGCCTGCGTTCTTATGGTTCGGCTCACAGCTTGATATCGACAAGCTCGAAAAGGAATGCACTGCCGCTGTTACGAATTATATTCGTGCGTATACAGATAAAGTTGTTAAGTCACACAAAAAACAGCTTAAACTCTGGTGCAGTCAATTCAAGACAGGCTTCTACAAGGAAATCTCCAGAATTAATCCCGAGCTAAAGGATTACTCCAGAAGATTGGACGCAATCGAACATGACATAGAAGTACTTCAGCAGCAGACAATTCTTTTGAAGCAGTGCAACGATGAGGTTAATGACATCTTCCTTTTCAAATAAAAGAAAGATTACTAAGGCGGTGAGTTATTATGGGAATATTTTCCAAGAAAACCATAAAAGAAAAATTGTTTGACATAGCGTCCAATGCTGCTCAGAGGGGTTCGGAAATCGTTTCGGCGGCTTCCAATCTCAGCAATGAACAGGTAAAGGCACTTGAAGAAAAGCGTGAAGCTTATCTAACCCAAATGCCCTCCCCCGACAGCGAGGGTACAAAGGAGAAAATCAGAAGAAATCTCGGTGCTATGAGTGTTGAAATTTGTCACTCTTATTTACCTCAAATTTCCTCCCTCTATCTGCCTGTTAAATCGGAAAATCGCTATAACCTTAACAACTGTATACGGTATTTCAATATCAGCAAGTGGGTAAACGATTCCGAAGAAAACAGCATAGAAAAGCTTATGAATGTATATCAGGTTCTCAACGAAGAGGACTGCAATATCGCACTTATTTACAACAGAAAAAGAGAGGGCTGTGAGGTTACTCTTGCCGTGGTTGACAACAGCTTCTCCTCCGAACCTACACGCATTAACACGTACAACGAAAGACTTCTCAGTGCGGTAAAGGGCAACTTTCCGGGTACGGAAATCCCGAAGAAAAAAATCGGTACGGGTCTTCCCCCTTGCCTGAAAGAAATTGACAACTGCTCCGTTGCTGCCGTGTCCAATCTTGCCACCGAGAAATCGGAGAATTTCATCAGTCAAAGTATGGAAAAGCTTCTTGACGGTATAATCCCAAAATCGGAGGAAACAGAATATACAATAATCCTGCTTGCCACTCCCGTTGTTGACCAAGACCAGCGAAAGCTGCGTTTATGCGAGCTTTACAGTCAGCTTGCACCTTATGCGGAATGGAGTACCAATTTCACTTATACCGACACCGATACCGTAAATGCACAAGCCTCCGTTGATGTAAATGTCGGTTCAAGCATAGGTGCTCAGGCTCAGGCAAATGCGAACGCAAGTGCGAAAGCTTCCGCAAAGGGCAACGCAAAAGCAAATGCAGGCTTTAAATCGGGCAATACTAAAGCTTCGGGCAGCGGTTTGAGTTCTGCCGATGAAGATATGCCTAAGAGCGGCGGTCAGAATTACGGAAGTAATGCAAACAGCGGCAGTCAAGGCTTCGGCAATAATTTCTCCAATAAGAAAGTTACCGATAAGATTAACTTAGATGTAAATATCAACTCTCAAGGTTTGCAGCAGAGTCTTGATAATTTGAGTGCGAAGCTCCCCGAAGCAAACGCAGACTCATCTGCCAATGCGGAAGCAAATGCCGGTGCAAGTGCCGGAGCAAACGCATACGCAGGTATGAACTTCGGAATGGACTTTGCACGTTCTTCAAGCATTACGGCTACAGTTGGAAAGAACGAGGGTATTACTCAGAGTTTTATAAACTTTAATGTCAAACACATTCTTGATAACCTTGAAGCTCAGATGAAACGTCTTGACCAAAGCTCCGCCCTCGGTATGTGGGATTTTGCAGCATACATTCTTTCGGAGGATTCGATAACCGTAAACAATGTAGCACATACATACCTTGCACTTACACAGGGTGATGAATCGTATATGTCGCAGTCCGCTATAAATATATGGCATCGCAATTACGGCAGTTCCCGACAGATGAAAAACGAGAACGAACAGGCAAAGCATATTCTGAAATCAATCTCAATATTGCAGCACCCTGTCTTTGCACTTAAAGCAACCTCTGAGGACTGGGCAATGTACCCGTCTGTTGTAACGGCGACAACGGCATTGTCGGGCAAGGAGCTTGCTTACTCGCTTAATTTTCCGAGAAAGTCCGTCAGCGGATTTCCCGTGTTGGAATGTGCACCTTTCGGAAGAAACATTATCTCATATCAGGAGCTTAAACATAATCTTCGTTTGGGCAGTATTTATCATATGCACAAAACGGAAACAGGTTCGGAAGTTCTTATTGATAAGGACAGCTTAATTTCACACGTGTTTATAGCAGGCTCAATCGGGGCAGGCAAATCAAATACTGTTTCCGTTATATTGGACAGAATCACGGAAAATTCCGATATAAAGTTTCTTGTTGTCGAACCTGCCAAGGGCGAATACAAAAATATTTTCGGCGGCCGCAAGGACGTTGCCGTTTACGGAACAAATCCCAAGCTTACGGATTTACTGAGGATAAATCCTTTCTCTTTCCCGGGTGAAATTTCCGTAAGCGAACATATCGACAGACTGATTGAAATTTTCAATGTTTGCTGGTCTATGTATTCGGCAATACCTGCCATACTGAAAGAAGCTATCATCGGAGCTTACGAAAAAGTCGGCTGGAATATAAACACCTCGGAAAATCTGTACTCCGATGCTCTTTTCCCCGATTTCTCGGACTTGCTCGAACAGGTCAATATTATTGTTAAGGATAACGAATATTCCAGTGCATTCAAGGGAGATTATCTTGATATTCTTTTATCACGTATCAAGTCACTTACGAACGGTATGAACGGTCAAATATTCACATCTAATTCTATCAGCGACTATGAACTGTTTGACAATAATGTTATTGTTGATTTAAGCAGAATGGGTTCTTCCGAAACAAGGTCGTTTATAATGGGTCTTCTTGTTATGAAGCTTCAGGAGTATCGTCTTGCAAACAAAGCACCCGACAAAAAAACCCCCGAACACATTACGGTTCTCGAAGATGCACACAATCTTCTCAGACGTACATCGAGCCTGCATGACAGCGAACGGTCAAATCTTCTCGGAAAGTCGGTTGAGGCTTTGACAAACTCAATTTCCGAACTGAGAGCATTCGGAGAGGGTTTCATTATAGTTGACCAAGCCCCCGAACTTCTTGACACGGCAATAATAAGAAACACCAACACAAAGATTATCCACCGACTTCCCGAACTTTCCGACAGGGAGCTTGTCGGAAAAGCCATAGGACTGAACAGCAGCCAGATAAACGAGCTTTCCAAGCTTGATTTGGGTGTAGCGGCGATATATCAAAATGATTGGATTGAGCCTATACTCTGTCAGGTTGACAAGTTTGAGGATACAAGGAGAAAGGCATACAAGAATCTTTTAAGAAGTAACGAAGCCGAAAATGATTTCAAGCGTCTGAAAGAAACTCTGATTTACAACTTCCTGCAATACGACCGTTCTCCCCGTGAAGTAGGTGTTGATTTACAGGAACTTAGTTTGACAATACTTCACGCAAGAGTTAAACCTGCGATTAAGTATGATTTCTTTGATTACTTCACAAGCGACCGAAACAACGAAACAGACCGCCTTGCACGGTTGGTGTATGATTTCTTCGGGATTGAAGAGGTTATCCGTGTTGTTGAAAGAAGTGTCGGCAGAGATAATCCCCGTGAATGGATAGAGAAGCTTGCAAGAACTATTCGTGTTTCGGAGAAAGTTTACGGCAAGCAGATTTATGATAAGATTATTGCCTGCATTCTTATGGAACAGGTTAATTGTGATTTCAGATACGAGAATGTTTTGACGTATTTTGCCGAGAACAAGTGATATTTTTACTTTGAATTAATTATTGAGCCTTTCGGAATTTTATTTGATTTCAAAGGCTCTTTTTAATGCGTAATTGTTTTGGTTTTGTATAGCTGCAAGTGAGTTTTGTAAAAGTGAAATATTAATATCTTATAATGGGTTTTTGTACGAATTTTTAAATTTGTTCATTTAAGGTTTTGTGGTTGAAAACAGTAAAATATTGTGTTACAATAAGAAATATATGAATTTATTATCTTTTTAAGAGAGATAATAAAACAATAAGGAGGTTTGGCTAAAATTGAATAACAACAGTATTTATGGCGAACACTATGAAGAGCTTGAAGCCGTCAGGAATTGTCTTGTAAAAAGCATTAACGAAATTCGTGAAAAGCTCCACAAGGAAAACGGAATTGACCCTATCGAGCATTGTCTTTCAAGAATAAAATCCGATTCGAGTATGCGTGAAAAATGTCATCGAAAAGGCTTGCCCGAAACTACGGAATCTGCTTTGGAAAAGATTTTCGATGCCATAGGAATACGAATTGTCTGTGCATTTGTGAGCGATGTTTACGCAATCAGAAACAGTCTTGCGGATTTGCCCGACTGCGAGATTATCGAGGAAAAGGATTATATACGCCACGCAAAACCCAACGGCTACAGAAGTTATCATATGATAGTTCGTTACAAAAACAAAACGTATGCCGAAATTCAGCTGCGTACAATTTCAATGGATACTTGGGCGGCTCTTGAACATCACCTGAAATATAAACAGAATATCGGAGGAAACGTAAAGCTTATCGAAGAAGAGTTGAAACGCTGTGCCGACGAGCTTGCGTCTACCGATATTTCAATGCAGACCATAAGAAATATGATTTTTGAAGAAAGAAGTGATTTAACTTGAAAATACTGCTTGCCGAAGATACAATCGACCTCAACCGTGTTATAACGGCAGGTTTGGTTCACAGCGGTTTTGAAGTGGATCAGGCTTATGACGGGGAGGAAGCTCTTGAATATATTCAAAGCAACGGTTATGATGTGATTATTCTTGACATTATGATGCCTAAGAAAGACGGTCTTGAAGTACTGAGGGAAATTCGCAGCGTGAATATTGTCACCCCCGTGCTTATGCTAACCGCAAAATCGGAAATCGACGACAGAGTTGAGGGTCTTGATGCCGGTGCTGATGACTACCTCACAAAGCCGTTTGCAATGAAAGAACTATTTGCCCGTGTTCGTGCTATGACAAGACGTAAAAAAGAGTACTCAGATGCCGCTCTCAGCTTTGCCGACTTCTCCCTTGACAGCGAAAAGTTTGAGCTTAAAAGTGAGAACAGCATTCGCCTTTCCGTAAAGGAATTTGAGCTTTTGCAAATGCTCATTCTTAAACATGGCTATGACACGGACACGCAGTACATTTTACAGCACATTTGGAAAGACTCCCCCGATGCAGGCGAAGATACTGTCTGGATTTACATATCGTACCTTAAAGGCAAGCTTGCCGCTGTTGCTTCACGTGCAAGGATTTCAGGCGAGCGAAACGGCAGCTTTAGATTGGAGGATTCATGAACGAACAAGCTATAAAAAAGCTGCGGAAGAAATTCATAAAAATGCAAACACTTACTCTTTTATCCGTAATGTTTTTGATGAGCGGTTTGATATATTTTTCCAACTCTATAATTACAATTAATAATATTCACGAAACTACTAATTTCATAACAAGCAACGACGGAATTATCCAAGACGCAAAGGTTATTTATGACAGTCAAAAAGGGATTGACTTAACCGACAATTCCGAATTTTCCAACAAAGCCGACCCTTATAATATCGGAACTTTTTTGCAGGAGATTTTCGGAATAAAGGAATTCGACCTTGAGCTTGAAAAGTACAGCTTTGCAACAAGATATTTCTTTGTGGAGTTTGACGAAAACGGAGAGATGACTAAAATCATTAAAAATCATATTGCCGAGCTTTCAAGCGAAGATGCCGAAGAACTGGGAAGATTTGCAATAAATGCCGTTTTCTCATTCGGTCAATACGGCGATTACTATTATCAATGTCAGTATAAAGATGACGGCAGCTCAACTGTAATTTTTCTTGAAAGCACAGAGAAAATTCATCAGAACAACCGGCTTATGTTCACTTCTCTTACGTTAATGACAATCGGTTTAATTATAACGTGGCTTGTGGTTAGGGCGGTTTCTCTCAAAGCCATTGCTCCGGAAATCCGTGCTGCCGAGCTTCAGAAAAGATTTATCACAGACGCAAGCCACGAACTGAAAACTCCGCTTGCCGTTATAAAAGCAAACACCGAAATGGAGGAAATCATTAACGGCGAGGACGAATGGACACAGTCAACTCTTCGTCAGGTTGACAGAATGAACGGCTTGATAAAAGACCTTGTTACTATTTCCAAATCTCAAGAGAGGGAAAAGTCCGAGCTTTCCGATGTTGACATATCCAATGTTGTAAAGGAAGTTATCGATACTTTTACTTCCGTTGCCAAACGTGACGAAAAAGATTTGATAAATAATGTTGACGAGAATATTCATATGCTGTGCAGCAGTGAGGATATTCGTCAACTCACAGTACTTCTTATTGACAATGCGATAAAGTACTGTGACGACAAGGGTAACGTAACCGTGGGTCTTTCTCAGAAATCCAGAAAAGTTACTCTTAAAATTTCCAACAATTACAAAAACGGTGAGAATGTTGACTACGATAAATTCTTTGAACGTTTTTACCGTGAGGATAAATCAAGAAACATCGACAAGGGCGGTTACGGAATAGGACTTTCAATCGCTCAGAAAATTGTGAAAAATTATAAGGGTACAATAAATGTTTCATGGGAGAATGGTGTTATCAGTTTTATTTGTGTTTTTAAAGTTTAGACATTAATAAAAATTTCACCTGTGCGGTTGAATTTAAATCGTAGGTTTTCTTTCTTTGACCGGCAATTCGCTACGCTGTTGCCTTTGTTGGTTTGTGTCGGAAGATAGTATTTTTATGTGTGTTTTTTATTTTTTCTTTGATAGTTTGTTTAGTTTCGCTGAGGGGAGTTTATTTTTCTACGATAATTGGTTTCGTCAGCGACAAGGGCGCTGCCCTTGACCCGCAAGCTTTGAAAAGCTTGACCAAACTTTAACAGGCTTTGCAACCATACAGCTACAAAAAATTTCACCTCGGCTATGTATATTTTTTCAAAATTCCGATAAGAATAATATATACATATTTCAGCGGAGGTGAAATAAAAAATGAAAAGCACAGAACTCCCAATGGGTTTCGGAATGGCTTTGGCTCAGAATATGGAGGCTTTAAACAAGTTCGCACAATTAAGCGAAATTCAAAAGCAGGAGATTATCGATTCAACTCACAATATCAATTCAAAAGATGATATAAAAAAACTGGTGAATAAAATCGCAGCAAATTATTAATATTACTGCTTGCCTTGCAAAAAACAAGGCAAGCTTTTTATTTTGTTAAAAATATTATAAATTCAAGATATCGGTTGCAATATTATTTTGAAAAGAAATATCATGCTCAACAAAAATCATTGTCGGCTGATATTTTAAAATCAGCTCCTCAATTTGTATTCTTGATATGACATCAATAAAATTCAGCGGCTCGTCCCATATGTACAGATGTGCCTGCTCACAAAGACTTCTCGCAATAAGAACTTTTTTATTCTGCCCCTCGCTGAACTCTCCCATATTCTTTTCAAACTGTAAACGCTCAAAGCCCAGCTTGCGAAGCATTGATTTAAAAAGACTTTCCTCTACACCAAAGCCCTCCGCATACTCTCTCAGACCGCCGTTCAGAAAAGACGTATCCTGTGACACATACGATATTTTCATATTACTTCCTATATCCAACAATCCCGTATATTTGATATTCTCTCCGCATAAAAGCTTAAGCAAAGTAGACTTTCCGCAGCCGTTCTTTCCGACTACGGCAAGGCGGTCACCTTTTTCGATTTTAAAGCCAACACCCGAACAAACTACCGTATCACCGTAAAACAGCGACAAGTCCGCCGCATTTATAAGTGTACTCTTTGGATACTCCGCTGTGATAAGCTTCAAGTTATCCGACCGTTCAATATTGCGAAGAAGCTTAGAATTCTCTTCGGCTGCCGCAAGCATACGATTCTCTTGATTTTTCGCTCTCTTCATCATCTTTGCGGACTTATGCCCCACGTACCCCTTGTCGGGTCGCAAGCCTGAATTTTTCGTGCCGTTCTTACTCTTCTCAACCTTATTCGACCACTCGGCAGAACGTTTCGCTGACTGAGAAAGTCTGTCGATTTCCTTTTTCAGCTTGTCGTTTTTCGAAAGCTCAAACTCGTCTTGCAGTTGTTTATTATGCTGCCATGATGAAAAATTCCCCTGACAGATTTCGATATTCGTTTTATTGATTGAGAGAATATGGTCAACGCACAAATCAAGTAACGTACGGTCGTGAGATACGAGAATAAAACCTTTCTTCCGCTGCAAGTATTTTCCGACAGCCTCTCTTGCGGAAACATCGAGATGATTTGTAGGTTCGTCAATAAGCAGGAAACGGTTCTCGCCTAAAAAGAGTGCAGCAAGCAAAACCTTGGTTCTCTCACCGTTTGAGAGAGTTTCAAAGGGTCTGTAAAGAGCTTCTGCATCTACATCAAGCAGCGACATTTCACGGATAAACTCCCATTCCTCAGCGGTCGGACAGATTGTTTTCATAACATCAAGGGCATACTGTGATGTATCATTTACTTTATAGGGGAAATATTCAAAATCAACATTTGCTTGAATAGTACCACTGTAGTGATATTTCCCCAGAAGCAGATTGAGGAATGTTGTCTTTCCCCTGCCGTTTCTTCCCGTGAAGCCGAGTTTCCAGTCGGTATCTATTTGAAAGCTGACGTTTTCAAAAACATTGTCGCAGCTGCCCTCATAGCCGAAGCTCAGATTTTTTACGTTTATTAAAGACATATAAGTCACCTCCAATTTTAAATCTCTGTAATCATTATAAATGTATGTTTGGAAAAATGCAAGTATTTAACAAAGATTAACACCCCGTTTGATTTAACGAGGTGTATTTTGCTAATTTGTTAAATTGAATTTTTTCAAAAATTCATTGGGAAGAATTGCAGGAACTTCACTGTTTTGAAAATCTTTAATATTTCTTGTAATGATATAATCAGCCGAAAAATCCTTTGCACATTCTGTTTGTAAACAATCCTCAATATCGGTAAAATCACAATTATCAAGAGAAGCAATAATTTTGCTTTCATCAATACTTACCACAGTAAGAAATGTTGATAACTCTTTAAGTATGTCACGCCTTTCGTCAACACTGAATTGCTTTCTTAAAATATAAAAAGCATTCATAATCGAATGTGCTGCAATACAGCCATCTACCTGCTTTTCCATACAAATTCTAATAATTGAACGTGCATCAGCATAAAACAAGGGTCTTTTTGATAAATAATCAATCAAAATATTGGTGTCAATCAACACTTTCATTTACCATATTTCTCCTCTCGATACTCTGCAAGTTCTTTCTTTTCGTCAAGGTCGGGAATATATTTGCACATCTTCTCCAATCTTTCAAATGCAGCTCTGCGTTTTGCCATATCATCGTCCTTTGTTGGGTAAACTCCCTGAAAAAGAGCAATAAACCCTTTTAACTGTTCTTCACTAAGCTGTTCTATAATTTTGTAAGCAATTTCTTTTGTACTCATAAAATCAGTCCTTTCCAAATGAAAGTTCATACGTTGGAGCAAGAAAATATAATAATTTTCTTGCTCACAAATTAATTCTTTATTATTATTTTACCATTATTTCACAGCACTGTCAACATATCTTATTTAAAATAATTCCGTCTGATTTGATTTCCTGTTCTCTTTAAATATGTTTCTTTCCGCACCCGACAACGCACCGTAAACCGAACCGCACCTCAGAACATCATTTGCAAATTCATTCGGCACATCGTCATTATGTCCGTACTTTACCGTTCTTCGTCTTTCTTCCTGCGGCTTGATTTTTTCGTTATTGTTCATTTTCATCATCTCTTTCATTGTCATTTTAAATTTATCATTTCACCAAATATCAATATTATTCTGTAAATCTTTAAGAAAAATTTTATATTATCTGTAGACAGAATGATTTAAATATGGTAAAATTATATATAGTAACATTATCGGAGGAATTTACTGATGAACAATATAGAACGCCGCAGCAAGGGTATGATTTACGTAACGGACGATGAGGTTTTCAATGAACAAAAACCGGCAAGACGGCTTACCCAAAAACTCAACACAATGGACAGAAGCGATTTCAAAGGTATTGCCGAGGTTGTTAAAGAGCTTTTCGGAAAATCGGATAACGCTTTTGTCAATCCGCCGTTTTACTGTGACTACGGATTCAACATCGAGGTTGGCAAGAATTTCTTTTGCAATTATAACTGCACTATCTTAGATGTAGGAAAGGTTAAAATCGGTGACAACTGTCTGTTTGCTCCGAATGTGTCACTGTACACGGCAGGTCACCCCATTCACCCGGCTGTTAGAAATACCCTCTACGAATACGGAAAAGACATTACAATCGGTAATAACGTATGGCTCGGAGGAAATGTTATTGTATGCCCCGGTGTTACAATAGGCGACAATGTTGTTGTTGGTGCAGGTTCTGTGGTTACAAAGGATATTCCGTCTTGGTCGGTGGCTGCCGGCAATCCCTGCAAGGTGCTGAGAGAAATCACCGATGAGGATATAAAATACTATTTCCGTAACGAAACTCCCGATGAAGAGGCTAAGGCTGATATTGAGAGAATCTGGGCAGAGAATAACGACAATGAGAAATTTCCTTTCAAAGGAGATAATATCAATTCGTAATGAGTAATTGTTTTTTGTGATTTCAAGGAGGTTTGTCCGCCGGACAGCCGAACCGGGTTTATACATTTTTTTGAATAGAAATGTATAAATATTCGTTTTTAATAAATTTTTCTCTTGACAATAAGCCTATAAAATGATACAATATTTCGAGAGAATTTTGGAGAAATGTGTTTTCGTTATGTTTTTGGAAAACATTGTATAATCTTAATTTTTCATATCAAAATAAATAAAGGGGTTTTCAAAATGAACTGTTTGCTGAAGAATGCCAATGTATTTCAGAATTGTGAAATAAGCAAAAAGGACGTACTTATTTGCAACGGGCATATTGTTTCTATCGGCAGCTCTATTGTTCCCGACAGCGATACCGACATTATTGATTTAAATAATTGTTTCATATTTCCCGGTTTTATTGATGTTCATGTACATCTAAGAGAACCGGGTTTTTCATACAAAGAAACTATCAAAACTGGTTCGCTCGCCGCTGCTCACGGAGGTTACACCGACATCTGTGCCATGCCCAACCTCTCCCCTGTTCCCGACAGTGTGGAGCATATCAAAGAGGAACTCGACATCATCAAACGTGACGCTGTGATAAACGTTCACCCTTACGGCTCTATCACCGTGAACGAAGAGGGTAAGGAGCTTTCCGATTTGGACGGCTTGAATAAATACGTTATCGCTTTTTCCGATGACGGTCACGGCGTTCAGCGTGACGAGATGATGCTTAACGCTATGAAAAAAGTCCGTGAGCTTGACAAGATTATTGCGGCTCACTGTGAGGTAAACGAACTTCTTAAGGGCGGCTATATTCACGACGGAGAATACGCTAAGGCTCACGGTCACAGGGGTATCTGCTCGGAAAGCGAATGGGGGCAGATAAAGCGTGATATCGAGCTTGTCCGTCAAAGCGGCTGTAAGTATCACGTATGCCACGTATCTACAAAAGAAAGTGTGGAGCTTATCAGACAGGCTAAAAAAGAGGGATTGAGTATTACCTGCGAAACAGGTCCTCATTACCTTGTGTTCTCCGATAAGGACTTGCAGGAGGACGGCAGATTCAAGATGAACCCACCGCTCAGAAGCGAAGAGGACAAGGCGGCTCTTATCGAGGGCATTAAGGACGGCACAATCGATATGATTGCAACCGACCACGCTCCGCATTCGGCTGAGGAAAAATCGAGAGGACTTGAAAAAAGTGCAATGGGAATTGTCGGTCTTGAAACTGCGTTCCCTGTGCTTTACACAAATCTGGTGAAGAAAAATATTATTACTCTCGAAAAGCTTATTGAACTGATGAGCGTAAATCCGGGCAGACGTTTCGGGCTTGACTCATCTATTGATATAGATAAACCTGCAAATCTTACAGTATGGAATTTAGACGAAAAATATACCGTTGACCCCGACAGCTTCCTCACAAAAGGACGTGCAACGCCTTTTTCGGGCATGGAAGTTTACGGTCAATGTATAATGACAATGGTCAAGGGGGAAGTAAAATGGAAACAAAACTGAACAGAAAAATCGTCCTTGAGGACGGCAGTGAATACTTAGGCACAGGCTTCGGTCACGAATGTGACAAGGTTTGCGAGCTTGTATTCAACACTTCGATGGTGGGTTATCAGGAGATAGTATCCGACCCGTCATACACATATCAAATGGTTGTAATGACTTATCCGCTTATCGGCAACTACGGTATTGCAGACGATGACTTTGAAACTAAAGTTCCGACTATTGGGGGACTTATCGTAAGAGAATACAACAATATTCCTTCCAATTTCAGATATACAAAAACTCTCGGGGAAATTCTCGAAGAGTACGAGATTCCCGGTATTGCCGGAATAGATACCAGAATGCTCACAAGAAAAATCAGAGATAACGGTAACTGCAAGGTACTCATTACTTCTTCGGAAACTTCGCACGAAAAGGCTATGGAAATTCTTGCAAACACTGAAGTTCCGACAGATGCCGTTTCAAAGGTAAGCTGTAAGAAGAAATGGTATTCGAGAACGGTTCACCCGAAGCTTGATGTTGTTGCCGTTGACTGCGGAATTAAGCTCAACATTATAAGAAGTCTTAACAAGCTTGGCTGTAATGTTACAGTTGTTCCGTACAATACAACTGCCGAAGAGATTGAGAAGCTTAACCCCGACGGAGTATTTTTCTCGAACGGTCCGGGCAACCCCGAGGACGTTCCTGAAACCATTGAACTTGTAAAGGCTCTCAAAGGAAAATATCCTATTTTCGGAATATGCCTCGGTCATCAGCTTATAAGCCTTGCTTACGGCTGCAAGACATACAAGCTTAAGTTTGGTCATCGTGGAGGAAACCACCCTGTTAAGAATTTAGAAACAGGCAAAATAGAAATTACCAGTCAGAACCACAACTACGCTGTTGACACCGATAGCGTTAAGGACACGGATTTGACTGTTACACATATCAACATTCTCGACAATACGGTTGAGGGTGTTTCATGCGACAGGGATAAAATTTTCAGTGTGCAGTATCACCCCGAAAGTGCTCCGGGTCCGCAGGACAGCTTCTATTTGTTTGAAAAGTTCATCGGTTTTATGAAGGAGGGCAAATAAGATGGCTAAGAGAAGTGACATTAAAAAAGTATTGGTAATAGGCTCGGGTCCTATCGTAATAGGTCAGGCTGCCGAGTTTGACTATGCAGGCACACAGGCGTGTCTTGCACTTCGTGAGGAGGGTTATCAGGTTGTACTCTGCAACTCCAACCCTGCCACAATTATGACAGATACGGTTATTGCGGACAAGGTTTACATGGAACCTTTAACGCTTGAATATATGGCTAAGATTTTGAGATATGAACGTCCCGACGCAATTGTGCCGGGAATAGGCGGTCAGACAGGCTTGAACCTTGCAATGAAGCTTGCAAGAAAAGGCGTGCTTGAAGAGTGTCAGGTTGAGCTTCTCGGTACAAGTGTTGAGAGTATTGAACGTGCCGAGGACAGAGAGAAATTCAAGGAGCTTTGCGAGGAAATCGGCGAGCCTGTTCTTCCGTCAATTATAACTCATTCTATCGAAGAGGGTTTGAAAGCCGCTAATGAAATCGGATACCCTGTTGTTCTCCGTCCTGCGTTTACACTAGGCGGTACAGGCGGCGGATTTGTAAACAACGATGAAGAGCTTGTTGAAATTATGAAAAATGCTCTTAAGCTCTCCCCTGTTCATCAGGTACTTGTTGAGAAGAGCGTTAAGGGATATAAGGAAATCGAATACGAGGTAATCCGTGATTCAAACGATACGGCAATTACAATTTGTAATATGGAAAACCTTGACCCCGTAGGCATTCACACAGGCGATTCAATCGTTGTTGCACCGAGCCAGACACTTACCAACAAAGAATATCATATGCTCCGTGACAGTGCCTTGAAGATTATCCGTGCATTGAAGATTGAGGGCGGCTGTAACGTACAGTTTGCACTTGACCCTGTTTCATTTGACTACTATCTTATTGAGGTAAATCCGAGAGTATCACGTTCTTCAGCACTTGCTTCAAAGGCGAGCGGTTATCCGATTGCAAGAGTTTCCGCAAAAATTGCCGTAGGTATGACGCTTGACGAAATTCAGATTGCGAACACACCTGCAAGCTTTGAGCCTACTCTTGACTATGTTGTCACTAAGATGCCTAGATTCCCGTTTGACAAGTTCTCGGACGCTTCAAACGTTCTCGGCACTCAGATGAAAGCGACAGGCGAGGTTATGAGCGTCGGCAGAACCTTTGAAGAGAGCTTGCTTAAGGCTGTACGTTCGCTTGAAATCGATGTTTACCACCTTTACAAGCCTAAATTCAACGATATGTCTAATGAAGAGCTTCTCGACTATATCCGCAAGGGTACGGACGACAGAATTTACGCTATTGCGGAACTTATCTGGAACGGCATTGATTTGAGAGAGATTTTTGAAATCACTAAGATTGATATGTTCTTCCTTGAGAAGATTAAAAATATTGTAGATTTTGAGAGAGTTATCAAGGCTAATAACGGTAATCTCGAAACTCTTTACGAAGCTAAACGTATGGGATTCTCGGATAAGTACATTGCCAAACTCTGGGAAACTACAGAGGACGCAGTTTACAATCTCCGTGTTGAAAATAAGATGTTCCCCGTTTACAAGATGATTGACACCTGTGCGTCCGAGTTTGAGTCGTACATTCCGTATTTCTACTCAACCTATGAGCAGGAGAATGAATCTATTGTCAGCGACAGAAAGAAAATTGTCGTACTCGGTTCGGGTCCTATCCGTATTGGTCAAGGTGTTGAATTTGACTACTCAACCGTTCACGCTGTAATGACTATCAAGAATAACGGCTATGAAGCTATCATCATCAACAACAACCCCGAAACGGTTTCAACCGATTACACAACAAGTGACAAGCTTTACTTTGAACCGCTCACGGTTGAAGATGTTATGAATATTATCAACCTCGAAAAGCCCGAGGGCGTTGTGGCATCTCTCGGCGGTCAGACTGCGATTAACCTTGCAGAGCCGCTTATGAAGCGTGGAGTTAAGATTATCGGCACAGACGTTGAAGCTATCGAAAAAGCCGAAAACCGTGATTCCTTTGAAAAGATTATGGAAGAGCTTAAAATTCCGCAGCCGAAAGGTCAGGCAGTTACCAATATTGAGGACGGTGTAAAAGCCGCTGCCGAGATTGGTTATCCGGTGCTTGTTCGTCCTAGCTATGTTCTCGGCGGCCGTGCAATGCAGATTGTTGCGAATGAACATATGCTCCGCCACTATCTGAAAACTGCCGTTGAGGTTGACGAAGATAAACCCGTACTTGTTGATAAGTACATTGTCGGAAAGGAGTGCGAGGTTGACGCTGTTTGTGACGGCAAGGACGTATTTATCCCCGGTATTATGGAACACGTTGAAAGAACGGGTATCCACTCGGGCGACAGTATCAGTGTTTATCCGTCGTTCACAATTCCGCAGGAGGTCAAGGACGTTATTATTGACTATACTGTTAAACTGGGTCTTGGAATAGGCATTGTTGGTCTTTACAACATTCAGTTTATCGTTGACAGAAATAATGATGTATACGTCATTGAGGTTAATCCACGTTCTTCGAGAACCGTTCCGTTCCTTTCAAAGGCTACGGGATATTCGCTTGCGGATATCGCTACTCTTGCAATTCTCGGAAAGAGCCTTAAGGAACAGGGCATTAACGTTGTTTATCCGAAAGAGAAAGAACGCTGGTATGTAAAAGCTCCCGCATTCTCGTTCTCGAAACTGAGCGGTCTTGATGCGTACCTTTCCCCCGAAATGAAATCAACGGGCGAAGCTATCGGTTATGACAACACACTTACAAGAGCTTTATACAAGGCTTTGCAGTCCTCGGGTACTAAAATGGTTAATTACGGCACTGTATTTGCGACTATCGCAGATGTTGACAAGGAAGAGGCTTTGCCGCTTATCAGACGTTTCTACAATCTCGGATTCAACATTGAAGCTACGGAGGGTACGGCTAACTTCCTTAAGAAGCACGGCATTAAGACTAGAATCAGACAAAAGTTATCTCAGGACAACGAAGAGATTTTCGACACTCTCCGTTCGGGTTACATCAGTTATGTGATTAACACGAAGGATATTTACAACGAGAACAGCAATGACGGATATTTAATCAGACGTTGGGCAGTTGAAAACAACGTTGGTATCTTTACGGCACTTGATACGGTCAGAGCGTTGCTTGATGTTCTGGAGGAAACTACACTTTGTATTTCTACTATTGATATGTAAATTTTAGATTGGACTTTTCACTCTTCGCTTTGGATAAAAAATCTTTTAGTGAAGAGTGAAAAGTGAATAGCATTCGGTGTTTTTGATGAAAGGAAGTTTTTTATATGGGCAGTTGGGGACATCAGGTATTTTGTGACGATTGTGCATTGGACGCTCTCGCCGAATTGTGCGAAAGCCAAAATTTAGTCGGAGATATTGAAAGAATGTTAGACGAAGCATTACAGTACAATGACGACTACATTGAGGTTGACGAATGTGAGTACGGTCTTGTTTCCGCCGCACTTGTTACGGTATCGCTTAAAGGTGCTGATTGGGATTTGCTCGACCCTACAGGTTCGGACGGCAATCCGTATGAAGAGTTGGTTCAAACCGTGGAAAAACTGGATTTATCTGCTTTAAAAGACAAGGCAGCCGATGTGCTGAGGATTGTTAAAAAAGATGATTCGGAGTTAAGGGAGCTTTGGGAAGACTCGGAGTATTACAGCGATTGGCTTAATGTTATTGATTCTCTTGCCGAAAAGCTTGCATAATTTCAAAAGGGAGCATTTTTAATATGGAAAAAGTTAATCCTTTATACGAATTGTTTTGTATAATTTCCGATTACTGCGATAAGATTGAAGAAGCAGATAATGATTTGAAAGAAATATGATTGACAGAGAAATTTTAGAAAAGAAAAAACGACTTCAAAAGGTTAGAAATGTTCTCAAAGAAATATCGGGCATTACGGTACTCGGTATTTACGAAAATCAATACATACCCGAATTTGACGGCATTTTTGAAAGATTATCCAAACTCGGTTACTACTCCCCCGATAAAATTCCCGAGAACAGCATTAACTTCAAATCCGAGGATAATGTTATTTATCGGTGGATTATCGATTCTATGAAGCTTGAAAACGGTATGACGGTTTATCTGCTGTGCTGTGATGTTTGGGTTAAGATTTCCTTTTTGGACGTTTGCACGGCGGTAAAAGATATTTGGAACGTTATCGGCGGATTTACGATAATTACAGAAGATTTGACCGTGCTTAAAGAATGCGGCAGTGATTCACGAGATGAGTATAATTATTTGTATGATGAGTACGATTTAACCGTACGGTGATTTTTTGAAAAAGAAAAAGCGATATATCAGATACAGAGAACGTTTGAAAAAATATTCCGGATACGGAACACTGCTTAAAGGCAAATGTCCTTTCTGCGGAGAGGACTATACTTTTTATTACTATAAATACGATGCGGTCTGCTGTCTTTACTGCGGCACATGGCTTGAAAAAGCCTGCGGCGACCCGAACTGTACTTATTGCAGAAACCGCCCCGATTCTCCTTTGGAGGGTTTATTTAACGAGGACAGAACCGCTCTGTATTATCAAAAGGAATGTCTGCGGCTGAAATATCAGCACAGACAATCGGGAAAAATCAGACGTGAAAAGAGGAAAAATCATGACGGATAAGATTTTCGGAAATCTCGATTTTGACGGTGATTTTTACGGCAAGATAACTTTAGATTTTTTCGGAGAACCGACAGAGGTTGATTTAATAATACTTCATTTCGATGACGAAGAGGACGGCATTTCGGATTCTCAGTATGAAGTTTATAATAAATTCATAGAGAATTGGAATTTGGAATTACAGGAAAAAGTCGTTAAGAAGATTATAGAGTACTATAACGAGGAAGAAAGATTTTCCTACGGTCCCGATGATGACGATGAAGAGTTTAACAGAATGTGGCCTGAACTTGATACTGTTGAAGATATGGTGAAAACACTTGAACTTGACGGACTTATTATCGACTACGCTTTTTCGCTGGAGAAGCAAAAATCCATTTACTTGACGTTCTGTTACACTTGGGGCAATGATACGGACGATAACGGTATAGGTGTAGAGATTACGGGTGACGAAATAACCGATATCGGATTCAGAGATATTGCTTTTTAATAACCGATTAAAAATACATTGATTTGGAGCAGTAAATATTATGGACGAATTTCAAAACAATATTTCTTCCGAGGAAAATAATAATAATGTTCAGACTTTACCCGATTACGGTCAAGCTGTAAATGTCAACAGAGGTGTTTTCAAGATTTTTGGGCTTACTGTAGCCAACATGGTTTTGCTTATAATTAATGTAATTGCAGCTATAATTTCGATTATATCATTTCATACGATTGAATACTGTATGGCATTTGCCGTTATGCTTCCTGTTTCTGTTTTCCTTATAAAATTAAGTGTGAATAATCTTCTTTCCGGAATATTGGGATTGCTTTTTCATCTTGCCGTATTGGCATTTTTTATATTTATTTTCTTTGTTATGCTTGTATACTAGATATTTTATTTGTGGAGGTGTTGAAATGTACCAAGGTATTTATTCTGTTGTATCTAATATTAAAATAGCCAAAGATGTTTACAAGATGATTTTGAGCGGAGATACTCACGCAATTACCGCTCCGGGTCAATTCGTCAACATCAAGCTTGACGGCTATTATCTTCGCAGACCCATTTCAATCTGCGACTATGACGAAAATTCAATTACTTTGATTTACAAGGTAGTCGGTCAGGGCACGGAGCTTATGAGTACGTTTGAAGCATATCAAAAGCTTGATGTTCTTGTTGGTTTGGGCAACGGCTTTGATGTTTCAAAAAGCGGAGATTCTCCCCTGCTTATCGGAGGCGGTGTCGGTGTTCCGCCTATGTACAATCTATGTAAGAAGCTTATCGCAAACGGTGCTAAACCGTCTGTTGTTCTCGGCTTTAACACGGCTGACGAGGTTTTCTATTCGGAAGAGTTCAAAAAACTCGGTGCAAAGGTTTTTGTTACAACTGTTGACGGCAGTGTCGGCACTAAGGGTTTTGTGACAGACGCATTTCAGTTGGTCGGAGATTATACATATTTCTACACATGCGGTCCTCTTCCTATGTTCAAAGCCGTTTACAATGCGACAGTTACAAGCGGAGAGTTCAGCTTTGAAGAAAGAATGGGCTGCGGCTTCGGAGCATGTATGGGCTGTACCTGTAAGACTAAGTACGGCAACAAGAGAATATGCAAGGACGGTCCCGTACTCGTAAAGGAGGAGATTATATGGTAAACACAAAGGTTACTTTAAGCGGTCTTACACTTGACAACCCGATAATTCCGGCAAGCGGAACATTCGGTTTCGGATATGAGTTTGCCGACCTTTACGATATAAATATTCTCGGTTCGATTTCCTGCAAGGGAACAACCAAAGAACCACGTTTCGGCAACCCTACACCCCGTATTGCGGAATGCACAAACGGTCTTATCAATTCGGTAGGACTTCAAAACCCCGGCATTGACAAGGTTATCGGTGAAGAATTACCTAAGCTTGCAGAGCATTATAAAAAGCCGATTATTGCTAATATCAGCGGATTTTCGGTTGACGAATATGCATACACATGTGAAAAAATTGATTCACAGAAACAGGTTGGAATTATTGAGGTAAACATCAGCTGTCCGAATGTTCACAACGGCGGTATGAGTTTCGGTACAAATGCAAACTCTGCTTTTGAGGTGACTAAGGCTGTCAAGGCGGTTACTACTAAGCCTGTTTACATCAAGCTCAGTCCGAACGTAACCGACATTGCGGAAATTGCCAAAGCCTGCGAGGCTGCCGGTGCGGACGGAATCAGCCTTATAAACACGCTTATGGGAATGAGAATTGACCTTAAAACAAGAAAGCCTGTTATCGCAAATAAAATGGGCGGCTTCTCGGGACCTGCTATTTTCCCTGTTGCGGTGAGAATGGTTTATCAGGTTTATGAAGCGGTTAAAATTCCGATAATCGGAATGGGCGGTGTAAGCTCCGCAAGAGATGTCATTGAGATTATGCTTGCAGGTGCAGCGGCTGTTCAGGTTGGTGCGGCGAATCTCGTTGACCCTTATGCCTGCAAAAATATTATAGAGGAACTTCCCGAAGTTATGGAGAAGTTCGGCATTAACAGCTTAGAAGAAATTATAGGAGGTAGTCACTAATGGGCAAGGACGTTATTATTGCTTGCGATTTCAGCAGCAAACAGGAGGTTATCGATTTTCTTTCACAGTTTAAAGAGGAAAAGCCTTTTGTAAAAATCGGTATGGAGCTTTTCTATGCGGCAGGCCCCGATATTGTAAAAGAAATAAAAGCTATGGGTCACAAGATTTTTCTCGACCTTAAGCTTCATGATATCCCGAACACGGTTATGAAAGCTATGAGAGTTCTTTCGGAGCTTGATGTTGATATGTGTAATCTGCATGCGGCAGGCACAATTTCAATGATGGAAGCGGCTGTTAAGGGTCTTACACGTGAGGACGGCACCCGCCCCATTCTGATTGCGGTTACTCAGCTCACTTCCACAAGCGAAGAGAGAATGAAAGAGGATTTGCTTATCAACGAGCCTATCGACAAGGTAGTTATGCACTACGCTCAGAATGCCAAAAAAGCAGGTCTTGACGGTGTTGT
>CADCHW010000003.1:0-17732 GCA_902801245.1 uncultured Ruminococcus sp. | reverse complement strand
ATATCGGCGACCAAGTTCGTGTAACTACTCCGGCTAAAGCTCGTGAAATCGGTTCGGATTACATTGTAGTAGGCAGACCTATTACACAAGCCGACGACCCTGTTGCGGCTTACAAGCGTTGTGTTGCCAAGTTCGTAGGTTAATGGTATGAGTTACAAATATATACTGCTTGATTTGGACGGCACTGTTACCGATTCCGCCGAGGGTGTTATAAATTCAGTTGCATATTCGCTTGAAAAGCTGGGTTATCCGGTTGAGGATAAAAGCACTCTTATGAAATTTATAGGTCCTCCGCTTACTGAATCGTTTAAGGATTTCTATGATTTTGACGAGGAAACCATTAATCTTGGTGTGAAATACTACAGAGAATATTACACCGACAAAGGTATTTTTGAAAACAGACTTTATGATGGCATTCCCGAGTTATTGAAAACGTTAAAAAAGCACAACCGAACTGTTATACTTGCCACATCAAAGCCGGAAGTTTACGCTAAGAGAATACTTGACAGGTTTGGTGTAAGTGAATATTTTGACCTGATTGCGGGAAGTACCCTTAATGCCGAGAGAAACACCAAAACAGACGTATTGAAATATGCTTTGAAAGAAGCAGGCATTGAGGATTTAAGCACGGCTGTTATGGTAGGTGACAGAAAGCACGATATTATTGGGGCTCACGATGTGGGACTTGAATGTATTTCTATTCTTTACGGCTACGGAAACGAAGCCGAGTTTAAGGAGTACGGTGCGGAGTTTATTGTAGGTACTGTCGGACAATTGGAAAGATTTTTGTTATATTATGAAAACAAGAGAACACCGCTTGAATTGAAGATATATCCCGAAAATAAAAGTCACCCCGGATTTACATTTGAGCCTGTGAATATCTATCTTCAAGGAGAGGGCGAACATCAGCCGAACGAACAATACGAGCCGTATGTGGAAGAATGGCATAATTATTCCGAGCCGCTTATGACAGGTATTGAGGAATACACAAAGCTGCTGAAAAAATATATAGATATGATGTACCCGACAGAGGATGCTTACGACCACAACCCCGAGCCTTGGTTTGATCCTGTATGCGATAACTTTATTTCGGCTTCGGATTATGAAAAGCTTATCAAGGGAATTGAAGATGATTTTGAGTCTTTTTCCGAGGAAGAGTGCGGATTTTATCGAGAGTTTTTGAAGTGGCTGAAAACAGCTTTGAAAAAGACAGATGTTATTGTTATATCAAGCAATTTTCAAGATGACTGATTAACAGGGTTGTTTCCCTAATTTCGGCAATTCGCTTCGCTGTTGCCTGTTTTGATTTTTACCGAAAGATATTATTTTGATGTATGTTTTTATTTTTGTGTTTCTATTAGAAGTTTGTTCAATTTCGCTGAGGGTAGTTTGTTTTCCTTTGCTAGTTGGTTGCGTCAGCGACCAAAGGCTCTGCCTTTGGAATCCGCAAGCTTTAAAAAGCTTGACCAAACTTTTAACAAGCTTCGCATCACCGAAAATTTATTATAAAAAAAAGGAGTTTTTAATATGGAAAAATTAATAGCAAAAGATTTATTATCAATCAATGCCGTATTCCTTCGCCCCGAGCAGCCTTTTACATGGGCAAGCGGCATTAAGAGTCCTATTTACTGCGACAACCGTCTTACCCTCTCCGCTCCCCGTGTGAGAGATGACATCGAGAACGCTCTTGCAAGAGTTGTCGAGGAGAACTACCCCGAGTGTGAAGTACTTATGGGAACAAGCACTGCCGGCATTGCTCATGCGGCTATTACTGCGACTATCCTTAACAAGCCTATGGGTTATGTGCGTTCGGGTGCTAAAGACCACGGCAGAGGAAACCAGATTGAGGGCAAACTCGAAAAGGGTCAAAAGGTTGTTGTTATCGAGGACTTGATTTCAACAGGCGGAAGTGTTATCGAGGTTGTAAACGCTCTCCGTGATGCAGGTGCGGAAGTACTTGGTATTGCAAGTATTTTCACATACGGAATGCAAAAAGGTCTTGACCGTCTTGCAGCTGCCAATGTTAAGAATATCAGCCTTACAAATCTTGACGTAATTGCAGAGGTTGCAGCCGAGCAGGGTTACATCAAGCCCGAGGATAAGGAAAAGCTTATTAAGTTCCGCAACAATCCGTCCGACGAAAGCTGGATAGGTGAAGCATAATGAGCAGCGTTATTGACATTCTCGATTTATCGACCGAGGAAATTGAGGAGCTTATATCCGTTGCCTGCGACATTATCGAGAACCCCGACAAGTATGCTGAGAAGTGCAAACGCAAAAAGCTTGCCACACTTTTCTTTGAGCCGTCAACGAGAACAAGACTTAGCTTTGAAGCGGCTATGTACGAATTGGGCGGTAATGTTATCGGATTTTCCGCTGCTAACAATTCATCTGCTGCTAAGGGCGAAAGTGTTTCCGACACTGTAAGAACTGTTTCCTGCTATGCCGACATCATCGCAATGCGGCACCCGAAAGAGGGTGCTCCGCTTGTGGCATCTATGGCAACGGATATTCCGATTATCAATGCAGGTGACGGTGGTCACAATCACCCGACACAGACATTGGCGGATTTGCTCACGATTTACCGTGAAAAAGGTAGTTTTGAAAATCTCACGGTAGGTCTTTGCGGTGACTTGAAATTCGGCAGAACTGTTCATTCGCTTATCAATGCACTGTCACGCTATTCGGGAATTAAGTTTGTTCTGATTTCTCCCGAGGAATTAAAGCTCCCCGACTATGTTACAAATAATGTTATTATCAAAAATAACATTCCTTACGAAGTAACTACGGATTTAATCGCTTCAATGCCCAAGCTTGACATTCTTTATATGACGAGAGTTCAGCGTGAGAGATTCTTCAACGAACAGGACTACATCAGACTTAAGGACAGCTACATCTTAACTCCCGACAAGCTTTCCGAAGCTAAAGCGGATTTAAGCATTATGCACCCTCTCCCCCGTGTGAATGAAATTTCCGTTGCGGTTGACAAAGACCCTAGAGCTTGTTACTTCAAACAGGTTCTTAACGGAAAGTACATCAGAATGGCTCTTATTTTAAAGCTTTTGGGGGTGGAATAATTGGTTATCGATTCTATTAACAACGGTATTGTAATTGACCATATAACTTCGGGCAAAAGTATGACTTTATACAAGTTTCTTAATCTTGACAAGCTCACCTGTTCCGTTGCGATTATCAAGAATGCCCCGAGTTCAAAGAACGGAAAAAAGGACATCATAAAGATTGACGAACTGATTGACATTGATGTTGATGTGCTGGGATATCTCGACCCCGGTGTTTCGGTCAATACCATTAAGGACGGAAAGATTGTCAGCAAGTTCAACCCCGAGCTTCCCGAGCGGCTTGTTGATGTTATCAAGTGTAAAAACCCTCGCTGTATCTCGCAGGACGAACAGGAATTAACGCACATCTTCAAACTCACCGACAGAGAGAAGAGAATTTACCGCTGTATCTACTGTGAAAGCAAAGCGAAATAAAAACTTGAGAACAAAGCAGGCAGGAACACCGCATACAAACTATTTTATAAAACGGTATTCCTGCCTGGGTTATAATAATTGTGATAAATCGGAATTTGCGGAGGGTTTATAATATGGGGAATAGTGATGAAATTATTGCTCAAATTGAAGAATTATTATTATTGCTTACAAAAGACAATTATGATAGTAAAATTCAAGAAGGATATTTGATTTTGTTAAAATTGCGTAATTTAGGCTTAGACAGAGAAGTTGTATATCAAACATTATATAAATACTATAACACGCTGGCTGATAATCTTAATAGTAATTTTATCGCAGATATTTTGGATTTTGTAGATGGTTGGTGTTCTCCGCAATATTTTATTTGGAGTGATAGGTAAATTTGATAAATTCTGATTTATCTTCGAACAACGTTTACAGTAAACACATAAAAATAGTTTTGTTTTAACTTTATGTCACTTATCGTTTTGTAAAAATAAAAAGGCTATTCAAATATTACTGTTTGAATAGTCTTTGTTATTTTTAATATTGTTAGTTCAATTCGTCAAGCATTTGCTGAGGGTTATCGGCGGCTTTCACTTTCTTGAAAACTTTTTCGATATTGCCCTTTTCGTCAATCAGATAAGTAGTGCGGACAACTCCCATACTAACCTTACCGTACATCTTTTTTTCCTGCCACACATCGTAAGCCTTGATAGCCGTAAGTTCCGTATCGGATAACAGAATAAACGGAAGATTATACTTCTCCGCAAATTTTAAATGTGATGACACACTGTCTTTGCTTATACCGATTACAACTGCATTCTTTTCAACAAATTGAGGGTACAGCTCCCCGAAACCGCAAGCCTGCTTAGTACAGCCCGAGGTATTGTCACGGGAATAAAAATATAAAATAACCTTTTTGCCCTCAAACTCCGACAGAGTGTAAATATCACCGTTCTTATCGGGAAGCTCGAAATCGGGTGCTTTTGTGCCTGCTTCCAACATCTTTAAAACTCCAATCAATCGATATTGCTGTCAATTTCGACCTCACGGTCTATTCTATAGCCTATATTGGCAACTATATTATTTTGTATATCAAAATACATATATTCATTTCCGACATAATATCTATGCTCATCATTAACAACCGTATTGCTGTTACCGTAAGCCTTTATAACATCTTCATATGCTGCACCTATGGTTATTCCTTTTTCGGTTGAAAAGTCCTTTAAAAAGAACTGAAGCGAATCAACATAAGCTTCCGATCCGTTCTCGGAGCTTGTCGTTACCGTGATACCGTTGTAATAATATACATTCTCCTCTGTATCATCGGGTTCTCCAATTATATTAAAAACAGAATCAATACTGTCACCGAGATAAATTTTCTCACCGTTATAATAAAACGCAATATCTTCTGCTGTATACGAGCCTACTGTAACCGGTTCTTCAAAGTCGGACGGAGTTGAAGAAATATCTGTATTCGATGAATCATCACTGTCTGTATCGGGTTCGGAGGGAACGTCACTATCCGTTTCAACCTCACTTGAGGTTTGTGAAGTGCTGTTTTCCGTATCAATTTCTTCGTAGTAATAGGTAATTGTATTCACCGTATTTGAAACGGTGCTGACTGTATTCTTGCTTGAAGCCGAGCTTACAGATTTACTGTTTTCGGAAACCGGTGTTTTTGCCGTATCGGAATTGTCCGGACTGCTCACCTCTTCGGATTCAAACGTTACATCTGAACTTACCGTACTGTGTTCGATATCGGCGGTTTTGCTGTTCATACTTGAAGCACTCTCACCCGTATCGGTATAATTGACAAGGGAATAATTATCGTCTTTCACCTGCTGTTTCTTATCGTCGCAAGCTGAGAAGCTTGAAATAAAGAGTATAGCGGCAATAATTACCAAAATTTTCTTTTTCATAATTTGTACCTTTCTTCGCAATATTATTTTCAAACTTCACTTTCTACGTTTACAAAATATATATATCAATACATTTTCTATTATAAACATTTTTCCCGATTTTATCAAGTGCTAAATTGTAACAAATTTTTAAACTTTTGCGGACAAATTCCGCCGGAAACACGTGAATATAGTTTTTTATTAGTCTTAATTCACGAACCCGACCGAAAGTTAATTTTAATAATAAACTATCAGTCGGGTTCATAAAGTAAAAATTTTAAAATTATCTACCTGTACGGTTGAATTTAAATAGTAGCTTATCTTTATTGAATCGGTAATTAGTTGAGCTGTTGCTTTTGTTTTCTAAGCATAGTTTATTTAGTTTCGCTGATGGTAGTTTTTTCTTTGCAAGTTGGTTTCATCAGCGAGCAGGGCTATGCCCCACCACTAGGAACACCTCCCAATCAGCTGTCACATATGGCTCGGCTTCTTGGTGTGTTCCATTGCCTGCATGCTTTGAAAAGCTTGACCAAACTTTAACAAGCTTCGCAACCGTACAGCTACAAAATTATTCTAAGACTCGGATTTTCATTATGCCCTCTTTATCAATATGTAAGGACATACTTTGAATATACTTTTTATAAAAATTCTGTCTTTCGGCTTCCGAAATCTCCATTCTGAGCGTTGTGAAAATATCGTCAAGGAGTTGATTTGTGTCAATTTCAATCAAGTCCTTAACTCTTGATTCAAGCTCATTGTGTAGAATAGCCATTTTAAAGTTCTTAATATTACCCGTACAGAAATCATCTATAGAACAGTAATATGTTCCGTTTTCAATTAACGCATTCTTAATATCGGGACCGCATTTTGAGTACTCAATCATAACAAGGAAATTAGCCTCGGGCATTGAAGAGATAAGTCCCCAGAAATCGGAATCACTCGAACAAAGAATGAATGATGTTATATTGTCACGATAATAAGATGCCGACACACCTGCACACATCTTCATATCAACAAGTGATTTATTTTCCTTAATTCTGTCAACAAGAATATGCTCCACGGGAATATTGGTAATCTTATTGAGAAATGCCCACGCTTTTGTAGTATGAACGTCATCGTAAAGCATAATTTTGTGAATACGTTCAATTTCATTTCTGTCAAGCTGTTTCAGCACGGAAGCAAGTTTATAAGCGTCTGAATTCTCACAGTCCACGACTATCACGGTAGACTCGTTATTGTTGATAAAATCGTAGATATTTGTTTTAACCGACTCGCTTGCATCTTTAACCTTTGATATATCCTGGAACTCATCTTTAAACTGTCTGTAAAGAATTTTCAGAAACTTCTCATCATTCAAAAGTATATTTCCCTCTTCAACAGGATGCCAGTAGATATATCTTGTAAAGGGATAGCTAAGACGTGACTGAATAAATTTTTTGGACTCTGCCTTAATCATCTCCTCACTCTGACCTTTAGGCATAACAAAAAGACTTTTAAGATAGTCCCACTTTACCCACTCCGGAAAAAGATCCTTAATTGTAGTGATACGCTGTGCAATAAGAGCATTAATGTCTGCAAGATATCGATTAACTTTATAATTTACTTTTATGATATTGATATCATTTTTAATGAGTGTTTTAATATCGTCCTTGTAAATCTCTTGTCGGTCAAGGTTTTGAAGATTAAAAACGATATTACGCTCGGTATTGGTGTAGTTCAGCATAAGGTTAGACCTGATGTTGCAAAGTGTTCTGATAATCACCGCATCTTTTTCTTTGGAAAGTCTTTCAAAAAGCTCCTTTTCATTCGGGTTGTTATCAACCAGAACATCCATTTTTGTACCAATCAGGAACGCAACCGTTAAAGATACGCCTTTTTGAACCGACTGATAAAATATGCTGTTGTCGTATTCAACGTCCATGAACATCATCCTTTCAGATAAAAAATTTTATTTATAACGTTTTTATAAAAAAACAAGCATACCGCATTTTTTATTATATCATATTTTGACCATATTTGCAACAATTGATTTAATAAATTTATAAATTTTTTATTTTTTTGAAATTGATATTTAATTTATGTCGGGATTATGTTATAATAGAGTAAGAAACTTTTTAAAGGGAGTAATTTAATGAGCTATACAGTTAATCTTGGCTGTTGGGGCAGTATTTTTGCTGTTCCGACAGACGTTGTAGATAAATATCTTAAAATTTCGGGTTCGGCACAGCTTAAGGTGCTTTTGTACATTTTACGTCACAGCGGTGAACAATTTGAACTCGAAACTATCGCACAGCATTTGAATATGGGAACATTTGATGTTAAGGATTGTATAGAATTCTGGTCATCTTTCAATATAATTGCTGTTAATAACAATGTAATCACACCGGCACAGGGGCAGGCTCAAAATGTCATACCTATGAACAATACACAAAATTTCTTCACACAGCCGACTGTTCAAAGCAATGTTCAAATGCCTATATCCTATCCTTCAACCACATCTGCACCTTATTCTGCACCTATACCTACGCCGGCAGCCATGCCTACTTCTTCCCCTACATCTGCACCGGTAGCCGTACCCTCTTCCGCCCCTACACCTGCACCGGCAGCCGTACCCTCTTCTGCACCCACTTCCCCACCTGCACCGGTATTTGTGCCGGAACCTGCTGCACAGCCTAAACAGACTGCACAATCAACACCGCCTGTTATACATAATTATCCTCCGAAGCCCAATTCCCGGAAAAGTGAACCTCCTAAAAAAACAGAACCGGAAAAACCTTCGGATACGGTTATGGCAAGACCTCTCCGCCCCGATCCTGTTTATGTTGCAAAGAGAATCAGTGAGGATAAGGAGATTGAAGCACTTCTGAACGAGGCACAGTACATTCTTGGCAGACCTGTTTCTCCTAACGAAAACGCAGGAATGATTATGATGCACGACAATGACGGACTTCCTTGTGAGGTTATTCTTATGCTTCTTACATACGGTGCTTCCAATCAGAAAGGTATGCGACAGATTGAAGCTATGGGAGCTGCCTGGGCGAAAGAGGGCATTTTAACGCTTGAACAAGCCGATGAAAAAATTCGTGAGCTTGAAGAAAGTAAAGAAGCTTACAGAAAAGTACAATCTATTCTCGGACTTGAATACCGCAAACCAAGCCAAAAGGAAGAGGAAAATTATACTCGCTGGGTTAATGAATGGAAATTCACAGATGATATGATTAAAACAGCATATGATATTTGTGTTAATGCCAAAGGAAAATATATACCTAATTATGTTAATACTATTTTGATGAGATGGAATGAGAACGGCATTCGCACTGTAGAACAGGTTGAGGCAGAACGTGCAAAATCATCATCGAAAAACAACGGGGGCAGCAACATAAGCAACAAAGGAAACGACAGCGGAAGAAAATCTTCGTTTGATATCAACGAGTTGAATGATATGACTATGTTCAAAGACTAGGAGGTGCATTGAATGGGTTACAGCAAAGAGATTTACGAGAAAGCTGAAGAAACCCTTTCCAGACGACGGCAAAAGGCATTTTACGATGCAGAATATCGCCGTGAAAAAATATACAAGGAAATACCGAGAGTTGAAGAAATTGAACGTCAGCTCACCCACACAGGGCTTGCCGCCGCAAAAGCTGTTATCTCGGGCAGTGACGCAAAGACCGAACTAATCAAGCTCAGAGATGAAAACCTTAAGCTTCAGGGTGAACTCAAAATATTACTTAACAGAAACGGTTATCGTATCGAAGATTTGGAGGAACAATATAAATGTTCTGTATGTAAAGATAAAGGCTATATCGACGGGAAAAGGTGCAGCTGTATGAAAGTACTTTTGAGAGATATTGCATTTAAGGAGCTTAATGCACTTTCTCCCCTGTCGCTGTCAAGCTTTGAATCGTTTAATCTTGAATACTACTCCGATATGCCCGACAGCAACGGCAATGTTCCGAGAACTAGGCTTGAGAAAATTTACAACTACTGCAAGAATTATGCCGAAAATTTCAGCGGTATTAACAAATCTATATTAATGGAGGGCGGAACAGGCTTGGGAAAAACTCACCTTTCTCTTGCAATTGCCCGACGTGTCATTGAGAAAGGTTACGGTGTAATTTATTGTTCCGTTCCCAATATTCTTGCTGTTTTGGAAAAGGAACATTTCTCACGTGATGCTTCACGTACAACCTTAAGACATCTCGAAGAGTGTGATTTGCTTATACTTGATGATTTAGGCACGGAATTTTCCACACATTTTACCACAACAAGTATATATAATCTAATAAATACCAGAATGGCAAGGGAAAAAGCAACTATTATTAACACTAATCTTCCCCTTGCGGAGCTTAAGAAAATTTACTCGGACAGACTTGTTTCGAGAATAATCGGTGAACATATATATGTTACATTTATAGGTGAAGATGTCAGAATTGTTAAACGCAGAAGAAAAGGGAATAATTAATCAGCAATAAAGCTCTCTCAATTTAGTTGGGAGAGCTTTACTTATTACACAATATTAAAACAATGTATAATAAATGATTTGATAACAGTTTATTCAAATTTACTTCATAAAAAATTTTCGTCATTATTCAAGGCTAACAATTGACTTTTTCATAATAAAATTTTATAATTTTTATTGCAAAGATTGCATATAAGGAGGGATTGAATTTTGAAAGGGAAAACAAGGGAGAAATCTTCCTGCGAAATTAAAGATGAAGAAAACGACTCTCCCGATACAGAGCAAGAAGAGGAATTTGATGCCGTTGCTGCTGAGTATGAGAACATTACGGGTTTGATAAAAAATCCGTCAACCCAGCAGGATTATGAACATAACGCTTATTTGCGACTGCTGCACGAATATGACAACTTTGTTAAAAAAAGGCAAAAATGCCGCAAAGTCGGAATTTTTGTTATAGTTTTATTGGCGGCTTTGTTCTTAATTCTGATGTTCAGCGTTGACAGTAAGGTCTTGTTTTTATCATTATGGGTAATATCAATATTTATAAGTGTGTTTATTATTATACGTATTGATTATAGATGTTACAAATATGCAACTATACTTGGAATTGATGACAACGACGATTAGTTATGGAGATGAGAAAAGAAAATGAAAAAAATTTGGTCGATTTTCAGAAACGACTTAAAGAAGATAGGCACTAACCTTGTGGCATTTATTGTTATGATTGGTATTTGCATTTTGCCTGCTCTGTATGCTTGGTTCAACATTGCCTCCAACTGGGACCCTTACGGAAACACAAAGAATATTAAAATTGCAGTGGTAAATCTGGACGAGGGGTCTGAATTTGGAAACATAAAAATTGACATCGGCTCACAAGTAATTGAAAATCTAAAAACCAATAACCAGCTTGGCTGGCAGTTCGTCAGCAAGGCGGAAGCCGAAGAGGGTGTTAATGTCGGAACATACTATGCAAGCGTTACTATTCCTAAAGATTTCAGTGCAAATATGACAAGTATTCTTTCGGGGGAATTAAAGCGTCCGCAGATTATTTATACATTAAACGAAAAGCTTAATGCCATTGCTCCGAAAATCACCGATAAAGGTGCGGAAGCAATCAAAAATTCGGTCAACCAAAGTTTTATCGATACAATTACAACTACTCTTGCCGAAACAATAACTACAACCGCAGGTACAGCCGACAGCGGTTATGTGAAACTCAAAGATGATTTAACGGGCAATGTTCAAGAAATTATTGATAACATCGATGCGGTTGAAACGTCAATAGACCTTGTTGTAACGGCAATTGATTCGTCAAGTGTTTTGCTTGACAATGCCAAAGACGGTTTGCCGAACGTTCAGGAGCTTCTTGTCGGGGCAGGCACGCTCTCTTCCGACACAAAGAACACGATTAGCGGAGCAAGCTCCGCTGCAAGTCAGATTACAGCTGGTGCTGATGGTATTATAACAGCGATTGACAGCCTGTACAGCCAAATCAGTCCCGATATTGATGCGGCATTTGCTGCGATAAACGAGGACTCTACAAGTGCGGCGAACAAATTCACAGAAATCACTAAGGTGAACAGCAAGGTTATTTCGCTTGAAAGTCAGCTTGTTACGTTTTTTACTTTAATTGGTAAACGTCTTGATGTTGACAATTCCGAAATTATAACCCGACTGAACACCAATATCACACAACAGAATAACATTATAAATAAGATAAATGAAATTTCCGATAGTTTAAAAAAGACAGGTAAAATTCCCGAGAATGCCAAGTCGGAGCTTGAAAGTCTTGTCGGCACAGCTAATCAGGGAATCGTGGGAATTTCAAACGAATTTTCACAGAACGTCAAGCCTGCGGTCGATACTTTACTTGATGATGTATTTACGGAGCTTGACGGCATTACGGGTGCAATGAACGACATTGACGGCACTGTTCCCGACATTGAAACTGCACTTGACAGCGGCAAGGAATCACTTGATGCTCTCAAAACATCTCTTGTTGCTATCAAGAAAACTCTCGACAACGGCAAGGAAAGACTGAATAATATTGTTGATAAAATCGACAGTATCGATGATGAAAAATCTCTCGCAGGATTTATTGAGTCGCTCTCATTTGCTCCGAGTGATTTTGGAGAATTTATGAGTTCACCCGTGAAGATACAGAATGTCAAGGTTTATCCTGTTGAAAATTACGGTTCAGCTATGGCACCGTTTTACTCCGTGCTTGCAATCTGGGTTGGTTCAATCGTGCTTGTTGCGGTTCTCAAAACGGAGATTGGTCCCAAGGACGAAAAGCGGCTCGGCGGACATCTCAGACCGATTGAGGTTTACTTTGGTCGCTATCAGATTTTCCTGTTTTCATCTGTTATTCAGGGTTTGATTATTGCACTGGGTGACCTTTACTTCTTGAAAATCCAATGTGTAAGTCCGGCATTATTTATTTTAACGGTTATTTATATATCAATTGTATTTTCTATTTTTGTGTATTCGCTTACAATTACATTCAGCGTAATCGGAAAGGCTATGGCGGTAATTATTCTGGTACTACAGGTTGCCGGTTCGGGAGGTACTTATCCACCGGAACTGCTGCCCGAATTTTTCCAAAAGCTTCTCCCCTATCTGCCGTTTAAATACGCAGTAAACGGAATCCGTGAAACGGTTGCCGGAGTTTACACAAAAGCTTATGTGACGGATATGCTAATGCTTTTGGTTTACATTGCAATTGCTTTGTTTATAGGAATACTGTTGAGAAAACCATTTCTTAAGATTATGAATTACTTTAATCACAGACTTGAAGCTACCGAGCTTATGGTTTGACCGGCGGGCAACGCCCGTAGGAATCACGTGAAGATAGTTAATATAAAAAATAAATTTATCGGTTGGGTATATAAGGATAAGAAAAAACACCCCACAGTCAATTATTAATTTTGACCGTGGGGTGCAGTTTTATTAATATTTTAAATTTCTCTTGTTCTGCCGAGAGCAATACAAACCAATGCCGCAATCCAAAGAATTATCACAAACAAATGCCCTATTGAAAATGCCGCCACTCCCAAGAACTTACTTACATCGGTACTCATATTATATGTAACCACAACACCGTTTTTCCAAGCACGCTCCATATTTTCATAATTTATATTATTTTGATTCACAAAGAAAGTCAAAAACAACGTAACCAGCCACATAACTCCCTGCCCGACGGTACATATCACGGATTTGTTTTTTCTAAGCAATATCGTACCGATAAGGAAAAGAAAATTAATTATCACCAAAAGCCACATCCAGAAGTAAGAAACATTTATTTTCACAAGGAAAACTCTTTTTTCTTTTATAATAAATTGTGCTGCGTATTGGCTCATAAATATTCCTATAATGTTATACAAAGATAATAATAAAATTCCGATTGTGGTTAGTTTATCCATATTTTTAAAACCCAAAACGGATTTTGATTTTTTCGTTTGCGGATTTTGGTTATCACTGAATTGTTGTTGAGAATATGTAATATTTTGACCGGATATATTTTGTGAATCGGTATTATATGCGGAATTTTGCATATTGGAAGAAGCCTGAAAGAAAATCAGTTTTCCTCCGCACTTATCACAGAATTCTCCGGTATTTGAATATTTTTGACAAACCGAACAATATCCTTGGTTCATACGGTAACTCCTTTCGGGTATTATTTGAGCAAATTTTTATACAATTACATCAAAAACTTTCGGTCGGGTACATGAAGTAAAGGCTAAAAGAACTTTCTTCACGTATCTCCTGCGGACGTTGTCCGCCGTTGTTCACAAATTTTAAATTATAATACCGTCGCAGTGGTCAATCTCGTGCTGAATAATTTGTGCTGTCCAGTCTGTGAATTTTTTACGCTGCTTTCTGAAATTGATATCCTCAAATTCAACCTCAATCTGCTTATAGCGTGTAGTCGGACGTGTGCCGTCAAGCGACAGACACCCCTCCTCCGTTTCAAACGGAAAGGCTTTTTTAACTATTCTCGGATTCACCATAATCATATTCACAAAACCGACATTCACTATGATAATACGCTTTTTATAGCCTATCATATTTGCCGCCATACCAACGCAAGTTTCACTGTTCGCCGCAAGGGTATCCTGCAAATCTTTAATAACATTTACGTCCGATTTTGTGGCTCTTTCCGACTTCTGCCCCAGAAACAGCACATCTCTTACAATTGGTTTAATCATTGTAAATCTCCTTTTATTAAAGCCAATCAAGCTCCCATTTTGTTTTTTTCTCGAAATCGTTCAGTATGTCGTCATCATTCGCCGCTGCATACAAAACATCATCAACGTAGCAGCAGAGTACCGAAAAATCCTCGTTATGACAAGCCGAAATATAATATCCCTTTTTCAGTTGTTTATCGTCATAAAATGAAAACACCTTTTTCTTATCAAGAATTTTAGAGAAAAAGTATTTTTTTGAAATATTAACAACTGCCATAGCCTGCATAATATTCATAATCTGAAAACAAGCCGCATTAAAGAAAAACGCACTTGCACCGTAACTGTCTATAATATCGCTGCATTTATTGTCGGAATATTCCGTGACATATGGTTCATCGCAATACATACAATCAAGGTCAATGCCTAGATAAGAATAATATTCATTAGTTGCACCAAAAACAAGAACGTTGTTTTCAACATGAATGTCTTCAAGCTTTTTGAAAATGAAAAAGCTGTCGAGAAATTTATCACTGCTGCCAAAATAACGATAAAAGTCAACAAGCTGTCGGGGAAGTTTTACGCCCAGCTCCCCACCATTTTTAAGGATTTTATTTTTGTCAAGCTTTTCCGGAATATCCGGAAGAAATGATAAAAGCTTCTCGTAGTACTCCGTCATAATATTGCTATCGACTTTCGGGAGCTTCTTTTTCTTCTCAGTCTTTTTTACAGACTTAAAGGAAAAAGGCTTGAATTTGATATCAGTTGAGTTTGCAAACTCGTACAATTCCTCCTTACTGTCAGCTGAAACAAAAATCCTACCAATTAAATTCCAATAACAGCCAAGAATTTTTCCCGACTTATCAAGAAAACCACGTCTTTGATATCCGTTGTTGATAGTATCATCATCTGTAAAGGTGCAGAAAGAGTTTTTATTTGATATTTCGTCATTGTATTTTGCTTTTGGAATATTTGCGGCTGATGTAAAAGGCTTATGATACAAAATATTCATACACGCAATATTAAAGAAAAATGCTTCACTTCCACGATAATTAAGCTCACTGAACCAATCATCGGTATCTTCGCAAGTGTAATAAACCGTTGGGTCTTTAGTGTTATCGACAAATAAGTTGTGTAAAATAAGTAACATAACAATAGTAATTACGTTGTTTCTTCTAATACTATGCACAAGTAATTTATCGATAATTCCTTAGTGCCGAATACAATACCCTCGTGCCATATTTTAATATCTTCAAGCTTAAAGAATTTATAGTAACCGTTCAGAACTTCATTGCAGTTACCGAAATAGTAATAAAATCTCACCAGAGAATTAGGAAATGTAACTCCCAATTCTTCGCCCTTTGCAAGTATATTATCTATAATTAATTTTTCAACATCATAATTTAGGAATGTCAATAATTTATCATAGTAACCAATATTCATTTTATTTTTACTCCAGATCGGAAATCGTGGTTAAATGTGTTATATACTGTTATTATACAATAATACACAAAAAACGTCAATACCGCACGGAGAAAATTTACAAGTTTTCTCTATGCGGTATTTTTATTTTATAATTTATCTTCCTTTGACCGGCGATTCGCTACGCTGTCGCCTTTGTTGGTTTGTAAGGAGAGAATTTATTTTTGTGTAGGTTTTGATTTTTGTTTATTTGAAAGGTTTGTTTAATTTCGCTGAGGGTAGTTTATTTTCCTACGCTTATTTATTTCGTCAGCGAGCGGGGCTCTGCCCCTGCACCCCGCAAGCTTTAAAAAGCTTGACCAAACTTTTAACAAGCTTCGCTCCCACACAACTATTATCTTATTTCCAAGCAAATGTCCCCGAAAGGAGTGTTGTCTTTTTATCGGTAACGGTGAGAAGTCCGCCGTCAATATGAGCGATTTTCTCCGTGCCGTCCTCAAGTTCGATTTTACAGTCGCAGGGTTTAACCGCAGTAATAAACGGAATATGACCTGCCAAAATTGCCAAATCTCCCTCTGTTCCTCTTAAAGCCAATTTCACTGCTTCAGCGTTGAATTTATCTCCGTCGGGACTTGATACAACAAGTTTAAACGTACTCATTATTTCTGTGCCTTTCTTGCTTTCTCGACAACATCGTCAATAGTGCCTGCAAAAAGGAATGCAGACTCAGGGAGGTCGTCGTGCTTGCCCTCGATAATCTCTTCAAATCCACGGATTGTTTCCGAAAGCGGAACATATACACCCTCAATACCTGTGAACTTTTCGGACACATGGAACGGCTGAGAAAGGAAACGCTGAATTTTTCTTGCTCTCTGAACAAGAAGTTTATCTTCGTCGGAAAGCTCGTCCATACCCATAATCGCAATGATATCCATAAGTTCTTTATATCTCTGCAAGATACGCTGAACCTCACGGGCAACCTTATAATGTTTCTCGCCGAGGATATCGGGATTAAGAATACGGCTGGTCGATTCAAGAGGGTCTACAGCAGGATAGATACCCTGTGACGCAATACCTCTCGAAAGTACGGTTGTAGCGTCAAGGTGTGCGAAGGTTGTAGCCGGAGCAGGGTCTGTAAGGTCGTCCGCAGGAACGTAAACAGCCTGTACCGATGTGATAGAACCTTTCTTTGTGGAAGTAATTCTCTCCTGCAAAGCACCCATTTCGTTAGCAAGGGTCGGCTGATAACCAACGGCTGACGGCATACGTCCGAGAAGTGCCGATACCTCACTTCCTGCCTGTGTGAATCTGTAAATGTTATCCACGAAGAGAAGAACGTCCTGACCCTCTTCGTCACGGAAATATTCTGCCATTGTAAGACCGGATAGAGCAACTCTCATTCTTGCTCCCGGCGGCTCGTTCATCTGACCGTAAACAAGTGCAGTATTTCCGAGAACTCCCGATTCTTTCATCTCGTTGTAAAGGTCGTTACCCTCTCTTGTACGCTCGCCGACACCTGTAAATACGGAAATACCGCCGTGCTGCTTTGCGATATTGTTAATAAGCTCCATAATAAGAACCGTCTTGCCAACGCCTGCACCGCCGAAAAGTCCGATTTTACCGCCCTTTGAGTAAGGACATATAAGGTCGATAACTTTAATGCCCGTTTCGAGGATTTCGGTTGATGTGGAAAGCTCGTCATAGCTTGGGGCAGTTCTGTGAATATTCCAATGCTCGCAGTCCTTTGGCTGTTCGCCGTTATCAACAACATCACCGAGAACGTTAAAAATTCTGCCCAGAGTTTCCTTACCTACAGGAACGCTGATAGCCTTTCCCGTATCGGTAACGGGAGTACCTCTTTTCAATCCGTCCGTTGAGGACATCGCAATACATCTTACGGTGCTGTCGCCGATATGCTGTGCAACCTCGACCGTAAGGGTTTTCTTTTCCGTAATCGGAATAGTAAGAGCGTTATATATTGAGGGCAAATGACCCTCGTCAAACCGCACGTCTACAACAGGACCCATTACCTGTGCGACTGTGCCTTTTTTAGCTTTTGCCAAATTTTCTCACTCCTTTATCAATCGCCGCTGCCTGCGACAATCTCCGTAATCTCCTGAGTAATCGCACCCTGTCTTGCCCTGTTGTAGTCAAGCTGCAAATTGTCAATCATAGACTGTGCGTTCTTTCCTGCGGAATCCATTGCCATACGTCTTGCGGCAACCTCGCTCGCATAGCTCTCACGGATATAGCCTATAAGCTTTCCGTTTACATATTCGGGAAC
>CADCHW010000002.1 GCA_902801245.1 uncultured Ruminococcus sp. | reverse complement strand
TGCAGGGGCAGAGCCCTGCTCGCTGACGAAACCAACTTGCAAAGAAAAACAAACTACCCTCAGCGAAACTAAACAAACTAGCAACAGCAAACAACAAAAGTACTTCTCAAAACAATATCTTTCCATAAAAACCAAAACAGGCAACAGCTTAGCGAATTGCCGGTCTAAGAAAGAAAAGTGCTAAATCTTACTGCTCTTTAATATAATATAAATTCATAATTTACAAAGGGTATGTATTATTTCAATACATACCCCATTTTTGTACATAATAAAAAAACCGGAAATAACCCGATATATAAATCAAGCTTTTCCGGATAAAATAAGTAGTCCGTGATTAGTTGCCGATGTTCGGTATTCTACACTGAAATTTATAGCATTGGATTTACTTTACTAAAATTCCAAACTCCACTAGAAGAACTTTTCAAATAAAAACAAAAATAAAAGCCTACATCGAAATAATATCTTTTCGTGAAAATTAAAATAGGCAGCAACACAGCGAATTGCCGGTCTAAGAAAGATATTGGACGATTTTAAATTCAACCGTACAGGCAGAATATTTTTTTCATTCTCTATTCACTCTTCATTGAAATTCAAAGGTGATTTTTAAGAGAAGAGTGAATAGTGAAAAGCAAAGAGTTTATAGAGATATTTTCTTAAGTTGATGACATTGGCTCGTTACGGGCATCCGATTTTCTCTTTTCGTTATTTTTCAAATTATTCAGCAAAGTAAAATCACCGCCAAAAACAGATGAATTGAGTACTTGCGAAGCAAACGTTTTTGACACGAGTGCCAATCCCTGAGCGGTATCGCCGATAAGTAAAAGTTCGTCACCGTTGTTAAGGTCGAACTGTTTCAGTGCCGATTCGGGCAGAGCAATTTTATTGCTGTGAATAACACATGTTCCGAAGAAAAATTTATTTTTAGGGCTTTGACGATTGTACTCGCCCTTCTTAATAAAGAAAGAAGCTATATCATCAAGACTTAGGTTGAAAATTTTTGAAAGCTCACTGCACTTGACAACATCGGGAATACTTTCACCGTTCTCCCACTTTGCCACAGTCTGCCGTGACACATTCATTTTTTCCGCCAGCTCCTCCTGGGTCATTCGCATCATGTTTCTGAGCTGTTTTAGTCCTTCACTCACAAATACACCTCCATCCTTTTCAAAATAAATTATACCATTTGCAAATAAAATATACAATCAACTCAACTTGACATTTTATGTTAAAATTTGTAGAATATCTTGTTTTATAAAAAATCATCTTTAAACATTGTCAACCGAGGTGATTTTTAATGCCTTAATGCACATTTGTATTATATCACTAACGGAGGGTGAAATACAAGCGTTAATTGTTAATTTCTTATAATTTTTCAAATTGAATATTAAAACTCACCTTTTTCAAAAGCTATTCTGTAAAAATCAGCATTTGACTTTTATCTCAAATTGTAGTAAAGTTATAATAGGATATTGTCGAAAAAATAAATACAGATTGACGAGTGATACTTATGAAAAAAATTGCATCTCCTATTCTGGAGATTTCAAACCTTTGCAAAAAGGAAAAAAATAAAAACATAAGCCGCCTGAACCTTATCATTGCAGCAGGTGAAAGTATGGCGGTACTCTATAAGAATGAGAACAACATAGAGCTTCTGTGTGACATTCTCAAAGGAACAAAGAAAGCCGAAAAAGGCAAGGTTTTCTTTAAAAGCACTAACGTGACGGGTGTAAAAAATTCTTTCGGTGTTGTTGAAAAGAAACCAGATATTCCAAAGGCTCGCACCGTTACAGACTTCGCAGCAGCCCCCATTGTGAAAAGAGGGTTGTCAAGAAAAATGGCTTCCGTGCTTGTTCAAAAGGAACTAGGCACATTCGAGCTTGAAGAATACGGCGATAAGACAGCCTTTCTCTTGCCTAAAAATCTTTCAAGAAGAGCCGAATTGTTCAATGCTTATATGTGTTCGCATGAGCTGATTGCAATTAACGAACCGTTTTCCGACTTGAACGAAACGGAGCGTGAAGAGGAACTTAAGCTTTTTGAAAAGGTTAAGAACATCTCAAATCTTTCACTTCTTCTTTTTACACAGGATATAGATTTGGCAATGCGTTTTACAAGTTCCGTAATGGTTGTTGACAACAATACTCAATCGGTCGGAATAATCGCCGTTGACCCCAAAAAACTTGAGAAAACTGCTGCAAAAATTAAAGAACTTTACGACACCGTATAACATCAATTAAAATTATTTGATTAAATTAATCAAATTCCCCTGTTGAATTACAATAATTTTAGTCGTGTAAATCGTTAAATTGTACTCAATTTCTCCAATATTTAAAAACTGTCTTGTATAATGCCGTCATATGTGGTATAATGAAATAAGTATAAAGTTTTTTACAAACAAAAAATCAGCGATTTTGAGGCTATTGGGGAATTGAAATTATGAAAAGAGCAGATGTTTTAATCATTGGATCGGGAGTTGCGGGACTTTTCTGTGCATTGAATTTACCGAGAGATAAAAATATTTTGATTATCACGAAAGATATTTGCGAGAACAGCGATTCTTTTTTGGCACAGGGCGGTATTTGTGTACTGAAAGACGGCAGCGATTACGACAGCTATTTTGAGGATACTCTGAAAGCAGGACACTACGAGAACCGTCGGGAATCGGTTGACATTATGATTAAATCATCTCCCGAAATAATCAGCGACCTTGTAAGCTACGGAGTTGAATTTGAGAAGAACGGCAATGAGTTTGTTTATACACGTGAGGGTGCTCACTCCACTCCGAGAATACTTTTCCATAAAGATATTACAGGCAAGGAGATTACATCAAAATTACTTGCCGCCACAAAAGCACGCAGTAACATAACCATTCTCGAACATAATGCTATGGTTGACTTAATAGTCGAAAATAACAATTGTTTTGGAATTGTGGCTAAAGATGAAAACGGCGAGCTTTACAATATATTCGCACCAGAAACTGTTATTGCCACCGGCGGTGTGGGCGGTCTTTACGTTCACTCCACAAATTATCGTCATTTGACGGGCGACGCACTTGGGGTATGTATGGAACATAACATAAAGCTTGAGCATATCGACTATGTTCAGATTCACCCCACTACATTATACGGAACAACAAGAGGAAGACGTTTTCTTATTTCCGAATCCGTTCGTGGCGAGGGTGCCGTACTTCTCAACAAGGACGGCGAACGTTTCACCGATGAACTTCAGCCGAGAGATGTTGTAACTGCCGCAATCCGTGAGCAGATGAAAAAGGACGGAACTCCTCACGTTTGGCTGTCGCTTAAAAACATTGACGAGGACGAAATTAAAAAGCATTTCCCGAACATATACAAGCATTGTCTTGAACAAGGCTACGATGTAACAAAGGACTGCATTCCGGTAGTTCCGGCACAGCATTATTTTATGGGCGGTGTGTGGGTTGATTCGGACAGCAAGACCTCCTGCGATAACCTTTACGCTATTGGTGAAGCAAGCTGCAACGGAGTTCACGGAAAGAACCGTCTTGCGAGCAATTCGCTTTTGGAAAGTTTGGTGTTTGCGAAACGTGCGGCGAAGCATATTTCCCATAACACCTCGAACAACACCGCAGGCGATGAAATCACTAACAAGTACGAAAACCGTTTGAAAACCAAAACCGATTATTTTCTTCTCAAAGAGGACTATGTAAGCATAATGAGAAGCGAAATTGAGAAAGCAAAGGAGAACAATCAAAATGAACAATAATATTACAATGCTGCTTAATGCCGATGAACTTATAAAGTCGGCTCTGAGAGAGGATATATCAAGCGAGGACGTATCTACAAATGCGGTTATGCCCTACTATCAGGAGGGTGTTGTGAATCTTATCGCCAAACAGGACGGCATTATCTGCGGACTTTATGTTTTCAAGAGAGTTTTCGAGCTTCTCGACAGCAACGTCAGAGTTGAATTCTACTTCAAGGACGGCGACAGGGTTAAAAACAAAGATTTGGTCGCAACCGTTACAGGTGACATTCGTGTACTTCTTTCCGGTGAAAGAACGGCTCTTAACTATCTCCAGAGAATGAGCGGTATTGCTACATACACAAACGAGGTTGCACAGCTTTTCGAGGGCAGCAAAACAAAGCTTCTCGACACGAGAAAAACCACTCCGAATATGAGAATTTTTGAGAAATATGCCGTAAAAGTCGGCGGCGGTCACAACCACAGATACAATCTTTCGGACGGAGTTCTTCTTAAGGATAATCATATCGGTGCGGCAGGAAGCGTAAAGAAAGCCGTTGAAATGGCTAAGGAATACGCTCCGTTTGTAAGAAAAATCGAGGTTGAGGTTGAAAATCTCGAAATGGTTAAGGAAGCTGTTGAAGCAGGTGCGGACATAATTATGCTTGACAATATGTCTGTTGAGATGATGAAAGAGGCAATTGACATCATAGACGGCAGAGCTGAAACGGAATGTTCGGGCAACGTTACTAAGGAAAATGTTGCAAAGCTTACGAATATAGGTGTTGACTACATTTCAAGCGGTGCTCTCACCCACTCCGCTCCTATTCTTGACCTTTCGCTTAAGAATCTGCATGCAGTGTAAAAATAGTGGAATATTTAATATTATGATGTTTCAATAATAAATTGACTAAGCAAGCATATTCAATATTAAAGATATTGGATATGCTTATTTTTTGTTAGGTTGTTCATAAAATTAACTAAAAATCACTACAAAATTTTATCAGATAAAGCTAATTGAATTCTTATAAAACCTATGATATAATAGGGTATTAGAGGTGATATGATGAAAATTTCTACTAAAGGTCGCTATGCACTCAGACTTATGCTCGATTTAGCCGTCAACGGCAGAGAAAATTTTGTTGCACTGAAAGATATAGCTGAAAGACAAGGCATTTCAAAAAAATATCTTGAACAAATCGTTCCTTTGCTCAACAAGTCGGGAGCTTTACGCACAAACCGTGGCTATCAGGGCGGCTATATGCTTGCCAAACGTCCTGCCGAGTACACCGTGGGCGAAATTCTCAGAATTACAGAGGGCAGTCTTGCACCGGTTTCATGTCTTGATTCGGAAGAAAATCTCTGCGAAAAAAGCAACGAATGTATGACGCTCCCCCTTTGGAAAGGTCTTTATAAGGCTGTGAACGAATATCTTGATTCCGTTACAATTCAAGATCTTCTCGATAACTATTACGAACGAAGCATTGACGAATATTATATCTGACCCATGTATTCTTCTTTTTCGGTGTTTTGAAAAAAAATTTATTTTTTCTTACAAAAACCTATTGACAAAGTAGGACTTATGTTATAAAATAAAAACATACTAATCAGATGTATTTTATTCCAATTCCGATAAAATCGATATGTTTGGTATTAATTTCAGAAAGAGGTGTTGTTCTGATATGTTTTTAAGACAATTAGAAATACTCAGACAGAATTTCAGAAACGGACGAATGTGCTGTTGCTGTTAATATAAAAGATATTCGTTTTAGAATATAACAACACATTTGATTATTTTTGAAATTTAAGAAATGAGGTATTTACTTATGAGCAACAAGAATTATAGATTTGAAACAATCCAGTTACACGCAGGTCAAGAGCAGCCCGACCCGGCTTCCGATGCAAGAGCAGTTCCGATTTACCAGACAAGCTCTTATGTGTTCAGAAACTCCGAACACGCAGCAGCTCGTTTTGCACTTGCAGACGCAGGCAACATTTACGGCAGACTTACCAACTCCACCAACGACGTTTTCGAGCAGAGAATCGCAGCTCTTGAGGGTGGTGTTGCGGCTTTGGCTGTGGCTTCCGGTGCGGCTGCAATTACATACACTTTCCTGAACCTCGCCAAGGCAGGTCAGAACATTGTTTCCGCTAAAACTATTTACGGCGGTACATACAATCTTCTCGCCCACACTCTCCCCGAGTATGGCATCACAACAACTTTCGTTGACCCCGATGAAGAGGGTGCTTTCGAGAATGCTGTTGACGAGAACACAAGAGCTATCTTTATCGAAACTATCGGTAACCCGAACGCAACTCTTATCGATATTGAAAAGGTTGCCGAGATTGCCCACAAGAACAACATTCCGCTTGTAGTTGACTCTACATTCGCAACTCCGTATCTTGTTCGTCCGTTTGAGCTTGGTGCAGATATCGTTGTTCACTCCGCTACAAAGTTTATTGGCGGTCACGGAACATCTATCGGCGGTGTTATTGTTGACGGAGGTAAGTTCGACTGGGAAGCAAGCGGCAAGTTCCCGTCACTTGTTGAGCCTAACCCGAGCTATCACGGTGTAAGCTTCACAAAGGCTGTAGGTGCTGCGGCATTCGTTACAAAGATTCGTGCTATTCTTCTCCGTGACACAGGTGCAACTCTTGCTCCGCTTAACGCTTGGCTCTTCTTGCAGGGTCTTGAAACTCTCTCTCTCCGTGTTGAGCGTCACGTTGAGAACACAATCAAGGTTGTTGATTTCCTCAAAAACCACCCGCAGGTTGAGGCTGTAAATCACCCGTCACTCCCCGACCACCCACACCACGCTCTTTACGAGAAATATTTCCCGAACGGCGGTGCTTCTATCTTCACATTCGACATCAAGGGCGGTGCAGACGAGGCTAAGGCATTTATTGACAAGCTCGAAATCTTCTCACTTCTTGCAAATGTTGCAGATGTTAAGTCGCTTGTTATTCACCCGGCTTCAACAACACATTCACAGCTTACAGAGGAAGAACTCCTTGAGCAGGGCATTAAGCCGAATACAATTCGTCTTTCAATCGGTACAGAGCATATTGACGATATCATTGAAGACCTCAGTCAAGCATTTGAGGCTGTTAAGTAATCCGATATGAATTAAATGTTAAAATTTATTTTTGAGTTAGGTAATACTTGACAATAATAACTAAAAAGAGTAAAATAGAAGTGAATAAATAATAGGAAAATTTTAGTGTACACTGTAATATATGCGTTACAATCGGGTATGCTAATTAAACAATAATCCGAAAAGCTGCTTTGTGTTAAAAGCAATTGCACTTCTATACGCCAAAATAAAGTTAGTTATTTCACGCATTAAAGCAGCTTTTCGGGTACATTGATTCAGTGTTCTCGGGAAGCTGTTATTTGCGTATCGGGTCGGCAATGCCGACGGAAACAGCGTGCGAAAAAATCTAAAACTACCGCATTAAATCAACTTTCGGTCGGGTGCGTGAAGTAAGACTAAAGAGTACTGTCTTCACGTGTGAAAGAGTATGAAGTTTAGGGTTATAGGGTTATTTGTATATAACTTTAAACTTTGTATTCAGTGAATACTGTAATATAAAAATACATTTGCATTTGAGCAAATAGATAGGAGAATAAAATGAAAGTATATGCAGACAATGCGGCAACCACAAAAATGAGCAAAACTGCCATTGATGCAATGCTGCCATATATGGAAAATGTTTTCGGCAACCCCTCTTCCCTGTACTCAATAGGACAGGCTGCCGCCGAAGCAGTTTACAGTGCACGTGAAAGTATAGCTAAGAATCTCGGCTGTGCAACTAATGAGATTTATTTTACCTCGGGCGGAAGTGAAGCGGATAATCAAGCTATCCGTTCAGCCGCAGAAATAGGTGCAAAAAGAAATAAAAAACATATCATTTCAACAACGTTTGAACATCACGCTGTTTTGCATACGCTCAAGAAGCTCGAAAAAGAGGGTTTCGAGGTTACTCTTCTTGACGTTCACGAAAACGGTATTGTTACTCCCGAACAGGTTGACGAGGCTATCCGCCCCGATACTTGCCTTGTAACAATTATGTATGCCAATAACGAAATCGGCACAATTCAGCCTATCAAGGAAATCGGTGCTGTTTGCAGAGCCAAAAAGGTTACTTTCCATACAGATGCTGTTCAGGCAGCAGGTCATTTGCCGATTAACGTTCAAGATGAAAATATTGATATGCTCTCGCTTTCGGCTCATAAGTTCCACGGTCCCAAGGGTGTTGGTGCGTTGTACGTTCGCAAGGGTGTGTATATTTCCAACCTTATAGAGGGTGGTGCTCAGGAGCGTGGCAAGCGTGGCGGCACGGAGAACGTTCCCGGTATGATGGGTACGGCGGCGGCTCTTGAAGAGGCTGTTGCCAATCTTGAAGAAACAAACGCAAAGCTTGTTAAGCTTCGTGACAGACTTATCGAGGGTCTTCTTGAAATCCCCCACTCTATTCTCAATGGTGACAGAGAAAAACGTCTGCCCGGTAATGTAAATATTTGTTTTGAGGGAATTGAGGGCGAATCGCTTTTGCTTCTTCTTGACGCAAAGGGTATCAGTGCTTCTTCCGGTTCTGCCTGCACTTCGGGTTCGCTTGACCCAAGCCACGTTCTTCTTGCTATCGGCAGACCTCACGAAATCGCTCACGGCTCTTTGAGATTGTCACTCAGCGACGAAAACACCGAAGAGCAGATTGAGTACATTATAAGTGAAGTTCCTAAGGTAGTGGAGTATCTCAGAAATATGTCACCTGTCTGGAGAGATTTACAGGAGGGAAAGAAAAACTATGTTATACAGTGAAGTTGTAATGGATCATTTTATGAATCCGAGAAATGTAGGTACTATGGACGACGCAGACGCTGTCGGTGAGGTCGGCAATGCAAAATGCGGCGACATTATGCGTATCTATCTTAAAATAAATAATGATATTATTGAGGACGTTAAGTTTGAAACATTCGGCTGCGGTTCGGCTATTGCTTCTTCCTCAATGGCTACCGAAATGATTAAAGGCAAGCCGCTTTCGGACGCTCTTAATCTTACAAACAAGGCTGTTACCGAAGCTCTTGACGGACTTCCGGCTCACAAGATTCACTGCTCCGTTTTGGCTGAGGGTGCAATAAAGGCGGCTATCAAGGACTACTACGACAAGAACGGCATTGAGTACGATAAAGCTATGTTCAAGGAAGTTGACCACGAACACGCACATTAATTTCGTTTAATGATTTTTATGTATAATATTCTGTCGGCAGGCTGTTGTTGGCTTGCCGGCAGTTTGTTTGTTGACAAAATTTATCTTATATGATAAAATTTTAACTGTAGGGTTTTAAACAATTAAAGCATTTTTTTCCCTAACTATATTTATAAAGGCAGTGACTTTATGGCTAACAGTGTAGTAAAAGAAATTACTCTAAACAATCGCAAAATCAAATATATCCTCGAATATAAGAATGTTAAAAATATTAATATTCACATAACACCCGAAAAGGGATTCTATATTTCCGCACCGTTTAACATTAATATCGACTATCTTGAAAAAACATTAAAATCCAAAAGCAATGTGATTTTAGACGCAATAGATAAATGCGAAAAAGTTAAAAAAGGTTCAGACCCGAAAGAAGTCGGACGTATAGGCACAAACAAACATACTGTAATGCTTAACGGTAAAAAAATTGAATATGAGCTTCAATTTAAGAAAGTCAAAAGAATTAATCTTTCCGTTAGTGTTGCTAAGGGTGTTCACGTTTCTGCTCCGAACAGAACAAGCATTGCGGAGGTTGAAAGGTTCATTAAAGATAATGCGGAGTTTGTTCTGAATGCTGTCGAGAAATATCAAAAGCTTGCGGAAGCTATGCCCAAGGCTAAGAAATACGAAGACGGCGAGTATATTTATTTTCTGGGAGAGAAAAAAACTCTTAAAGTCACTCAATCTAAGAGTAACTTTGTTGAAATAAAAGGCAGCGAAATTCATTTATTTGTGACTGATATTAACAATTTCGATTTAAAAGAATATGTTATAAATGAATTTATGAAAAACGAATGCGAAAAGTATGTTGTAAAAATGTGCAAAGATTTATACCCGAGATTTAAGAAAAAAGGAATTCCGTACCCGAATGAAATCAGGTTCAAGAAAATGGTTTCGTGTTGGGGTAACTGCCGTCCTACACGAAGTATTCTTACATTCAGCACCTATCTTATACAACTTCCGCCTAAGAGCATAGAAGCGGTAGTATGTCACGAATTTACTCACTTTCTACACGCAAACCATTCAAAGGATTTTTACAATCAGCTTACGGAGTTTATGCCCGATTGGAAAATTCACGATAAAGTGATGAAAGAGTTACAAAAGGAAATTATTATAAAAAATACATAATATTTGGAGGTTTTTTATGAGTACATTTAATGTTGAGCTTAAAAGAGTTGTTGATGACAGCTATGATATAGAAGTCGGCTTTGAGCTTTCAGACAAGCTTGTTTCGGATATACAGGGCGGTCTTGTAGGCAGCATCAAGAAATTTGCGGTTGTCACGGACAGTATCGTCAAGGATTTATATGCCGAGCCGATTTCTAAAAAGCTTAAAGACTGCGGTTATACCGTTAATGTTTTTTCATTTCAAGAGGGTGAAAAAAGCAAGACAAGAGAAACTAAAGAATTTGTTGAAGACGCTATGCTTGCAAAAAGCTACAGAAGAGATTGCTGTATAATTGCGGTGGGCGGCGGTGTTGTCACCGATTTGGCAGGATTTGTTGCCGGAACTTACGGTCGTGGCGTGCCGTTCATTAACTATGCGACTACTCTCCTTGCGGCGGCTGACGCATCGGTCGGAGGTAAAACTGCTGTTGATACTCCGCTTGCGACTAATCTTATAGGTATTTTCAATCAGCCGAAAAAGGTTTACATAGACATTGCTGCTTGGAAAACTCTCCCCCCTCGCCAACTTCACAGCGGTATGGCGGAAACCATTAAACACGCTTGCCTTGCAGACAGAGAACTTTTTGATTATCTGAATGACAATATGGAAAAAATCTACAATGTCGAAAGTGCGGAATGTGAACATATTGCAGAGAGAAATTGTCAGATTAAGTATGATGTTGTTATGAAAGATGAGCGTGAAAGCGGATTGCGTGAGGTGCTGAATCTCGGTCACACTGTCGGACGTGCTATTGAAACTGTCAGCGACTACAAGCTTTTGCACGGTGAAGCTGTTTCAATCGGTCTTGTTGCGGAGGTTAAGCTTTCCAAAAAGCTGGGCTATATGACAGAGGACGAAATGAATGCTGTTATTGCTTTGCTTGCAAAGGCACAGCTCCCGACGACTATCCCCGACTACATCGACAGAGAAGCTCTTGTGAAAAAACTTTACACAGATAAAAAGGTTAAGAATGGTCAATTGCGATTTGTTCTTCAAAAGGGTATCGGAAATGTGGTTCAGTTTGGTGAAAATATTTTTGCAACTCCGATTTCCGAGGATTTAGCTAGAGAGATTATTTTTGACTGCTAATATATTATAAAGAGAAACAGACCGTTGGTTTTTAATGCCAACGGTCTTTAATATTATGCTGAATGTTTAAGCTAATGAATATGTTACAAAAACTCCCGTGAAATCTTTTTCCTCTTTTATGTTATCGGGCAGCTTGCTGTATTCCTCGGAAAAAGTATCGCTTGCAACACCGATTTTTGTACCGATTATAATATCCTGTGTCTGTGTTGTTCCGTCATAAAATGTAACCGTACAGTGAACAATATTTCCGAGAAGCTTGCCAAGCCATTCATTTTCCGCTTCAAGACCTTGACTTGAACCATCTCCGCCATTAAAGAAAATATCCTTGTTAGCTTTTATGTTATCATCGCCGACACCTGCAATTGATATATAGCCGTCATAAATTTTCTGATTACCATAATCAAGCGTAATCGATTTATACCGGTTTAACGTATAATTGCTCTCGGGAACGTTTTCAATGTAGTTTTTGTATTCATCATCAAATAACGGTTGGTCGACCGTTTCAACCTGAACGATAGCATTATTGTCCTTGCGGCATACAACCTCAATGACATCTTTTTCAACAGAATATGTGACCGTACTGATATTTTCGCCGATACACTCAAAAGAAAAATTAAGTCTGTATTCTACATTGCCGTCGGCATTCTCGCTCACACTCAAACCATAATTTTCCGGAACACATACTTCCGCCGAATTTTCTCCGCCTATCTCCTCTGCATTTGCCGTTATAACAAATGAGTTTTCCTTAATAAACGAATTCTCCGAAACAGCCGGATTTCTTCCGCTTTCAAAAACGCTAACTCCGATAATTCCGCCTACAGCTATAACTACCGCTAAAGAAGCGGCAATTGCTCCCTTAAAACCAAATCTTTTCATATAAAAGTTCCGCTCCTTTCTTTCAAAATTCCTTGCTGTACTCAGCATTTTCTCTACTGCCCTGTTGGGTGCGGTTATGCTGTCTACAGCATTTGTGTAACTATTTTTACGCATTATTATCATCTCCCTCTGTCAATATGGTTTTCAGCTTTTTTCTTGCTCGTTGAAGGTATGAACTGACGGTGTTGGGATTTTTGCCGAGTATCTCTGCGATTTCCGCAATGGTGTAGGATTCATAGTAATAAAGGTAAATTATATTTCGGTAGTCTTTCGGCAGCTGCCGTATTTCCTCCATAATTCCAATATGCTCGGGGGCTTCAAGCTCGGTGTGGTCATCAAGACTTTCACGCCGTTTTTGCCATACCAGTCGGCGAAAGCTGTTACACTTATTTATTGTCACCCTGATAAGCCACGCTTTTATGTATTCATCGTCCCTGTTTCCCGGAAATTTTGTGAGAAGCTCAATGCAAACCTCCTGCATAATATCCTCGGCATCTGCCGTATTCTTCAGATTATGAACAGCGATTCTGTATATCATATCCGAATATTTTCTTATAATGCTTTCTGCGTTTTCGGTATCGATTCCGGCCATATTAACCTCCTTTCACTTATAACACGTTTCAGAGGTGGTATTTTAGTGCAGGTTCAGAAAAATTTTCAGCTGTAAAATTGCGAAGCCTGTTAAAAGTTCGCGCAAGCCTTACAAGGCTTGCGGATTCCAAAGGCAGAGCCTTTGGTCGCTGACGAAACAAATCAGCGTAGAAAACAGAATTACCCTCAGCGAAATTAAACGAACTTTTCACAGAAAAAAAATAAAATTAATTCTCAAAATAGTATTTTCCGATACAGAATAAAACAGGCAACAGCGTAAGCGAATTGCCGGTCAAAGAAAGACATAGTACAACTTCAACAGTACATCTATCGTTTTTTATAAAGAAAAAAAACCCGGGATATCAACTCCCGGGAAATTTTTGTACTATTAATAAATAATCAGAACGGAAGCTTAACTCCAAGTTTACCTGTAATCTTCTCGGCTGCTCCGCTCTTAACCTTTTCAACAACAGCATCGTAAATTTTTGCACACTCTGCCTCGGGCATTTTAGTTTCCTGTGCAATAAATTTAATTGCATCGTCCTTGTTCTGAATGTTTTTGAGAAGCTCCGGAGAATTTTTGAGCTTTTCAACAATCTGAGTAATTTGCTCGCTCATTTGAATCTCACCTTTCTGATTTTTAATTCGGTATTATTATACCATATTTTTTATAATAATGCAACCACAAATTTCCCGCCTATTATGATACCAATTAGTCTTTCTTTACAGCGTTCAACGAACTCTTGTAAAAAAGGACTTCATAAGCAAACATAAAACTAATGTAAAGAAAAAATTCAGTGTGAGATTTTCGTCCGGCGTTGCCGGTGCTTTGTCCTTAACATCAGTATAAACAATACAGCAGCTGCAATAAAAAGAAATGACATCGCCAAAAGTCCACCGGGATTCGGCCCCAACAAACCGCTTTGCTGCGATTTGGAACAATACACGGGCAGTTCACCGATTATATTTGTTGCTCCGTGCATTATCGCCGCATACACACAATTTCCGGTTTTCAGCGTCACATAAGAAAATAAAATACCAATCACAACGCATGACAACATCATCAGCAACATATTTGTCCAAGGTGCTCCGGGATTGTCAAGGCTGTAATTAAATCCGAAGTATATAAGCGGCAAATGTGCAATGCCCCACTCAATGCCGTTTATTATTACAGCTTTTGGTTCTCCGTATATATCTTTCTGTTTCCAAAGAAGATAACCTCTCCAGCCGACTTCTTCGCCGAGTTCAAGCAAGTGTATCGGGAAAAAAACTGCCGATATTAATATACATATTAACACAAACATAAATGGGTTTGAAATTGCTGTATTTTCCCTGCCCTCAAAAAGATTTCCCATTGCGAAAACTCCGCTGTATTCATTCGGAAACACAAGAAAATACAATACAGCACCCATTGCAATAAGTATTCCGGGGGCGAAAGCACTCGCTGCAAGTGCTTTCGGATTTTTCCATACTTTTAAAGACATACGTCCGCCAGTGTTTTTCTCAACTTTTTTATTAAGCACTAGTGCGGTAATTACAGGAACAAAAGTGAAGCTTTTTCCGAGAAAATCATAGAACACTCCGTTTTTGAATATCAATTCCAATACTCCGAAAAGATAGCTGTATCCCAATACAAGAACCAAATACAGTATTATTGCTTTTCTGTTTTTTTCTTTCATTTATTTTCTCCCGTTATATCACAGATGATTTGAAACTTCAATATTTATGCTGTAAAATCCATTGTCGCCAAGCTGATATATTTCTTTAAATCCACAGTCATATGCAAGTTTGCACATTTTGTCAAGCTTGAAGTCAATCGTTTCAACGCTGTGGCTGTCGCTTGAAACTGTGACTTTACCGCCGAGAGCGGCTATCTTTCTGAGAATATACTCGTTAGGGTACGGAAAATCTGTGTAGCCTTTTGCCATTCCGCCTGTATTGATTTCAAATATTCTTCCCTGTTTAATAAGAATTTTCATAGCACGTTCATATGCGGCAACGTACCGTGGGTGTTGTCTATCGAAAAACTTTCCGTCACGATTGAACTTTTCCGGTAAATCGAAATGTCCGATTATATCACATTTTGTTTTGTTGTAAACATCTGCTAGCGTATTATAATAGTCCTCTAAAAATGAGTATATATCGCCATTATAAAGTCTGTTCACGGCATCTAAAATCCATTCCTTAGTTTCGTCAACGGGAATATACTCACTGTCTTTCAAAACATAATGTACCGAACCTATGAGATAATCCGTTTTAATCAATGGTTCAACAGAATAATAATCTTGTTCCAAACCGATATATATTTTCACTGTATCTTTATATTCTTCACGCAAACGCAGAAGCTCGTCACGGTATTTAAAGGTATTCTCACGGCTCATACAATAGCTTTTGTCGTGCTCGGTAAGGGCATGACCCGAAAAGCCTATCGAAGTCATACCCTTATTAACTGCACTCATAACCATATCTTTCGGAGGATTCAAGCCGTCACAAAAGGTCGTGTGCGTGTGCAGATTCTGCCGCACAATCATGATGTCATTTTCTCCTGCTTTACTTTGTGGTCGATAACGTGACGTGAAGCAAGCTCTTTATGAATGTCATCAAGAGTAATTCCCATTTCAATCATCATAACCATTACGTGATATGTAAGGTCGGCAACCTCGTAAATTGTTTCTTTCTTATCGTCTGCCTTAGCGGCAATAATAACCTCTGTGCATTCCTCGCCTACTTTTTTAAGGATTTTGTCAATACCCTTTTCAAAAAGGTAGGTTGTGTAAGAACCCTCTTTCTTCTCGACCTTTCTTCCCACAAGCATTTCCATAAGCGATTCAAGCGAAAAGCTGTGGAGTTCATCGCTCACGTAAACATCATCATTAAAGCAGGAATCCGTGCCGAGGTGACAAGCAGGACCGTCTTTTTTAACGTACACGGTCAAAGCGTCCTTGTCACAGTCGGTCTGAATTTTGACTATGTGCTGAACATTGCCCGAGGTTTCGCCCTTTCTCCAAAGCTCTTGACGTGAACGTGACCAAAAACAGGTTCTGCCCTCCTTAATCGAGATTTCAAGGCTTTCTCTGTTCATATATGCAACAGTTAAAACCTTTTTGCTGTCATCATCTACAACTACTGCCGGGATAAGTCCCTTTTCGTCAAACTTAAGTTCGTCTATATTAATCATATCTATTCTCCTCATTTTATTATTTATCACAAAATATTACTTCAATATCTTTTGCTATAATAAACATATCTCCCTTAACATTGGTATTTGAGAGAAAATATATATTATTTCCTTGGGTAACTCCGTATTTTATGTTAATACTTCGTGCCGTTTCACCCTCAGCAACGGTAATAAAATCACCGCTGCCCTCATAGGTGAATGACGTTAAAGCCGATATCATAAACACCCAATTAAATTTGATTATTATTTTATCATCTTCGGCTTCGTCAATAAAGCCGTGCAGTCTTACTTCGTTTATTCCCGTACCGGAAAGTTCAAAGTCCAGCCACAGATTGTTACTAATATAAGAATTAATCATATCGATATTCATAATAATCACCTTTAAAACCGTTTACAGCCTAACAATAATACCGTTGCTGTCGAGAGTCTTTTTCAGGTCGTGAATATCTACTTCACCGAAGTGGAAAATCGAAGCCGCCAAGCCTGCATCAACCTTTGGAAGTGCATTAAAAAGCTCCGTGAAGTGGTCAATGTTTCCCGCACCGCCCGAAGCTATTATGGGAACTGTCGCAATTTCACAGACTGCACCGAGCATTTCAAGGTCAAAGCCGTTCTTTACGCCGTCGGTGTCAATGCTGTTGAGAACAATTTCGCCTGCACCCATTGACTGACCTCTTTTAATCCACTCTATAGCATCCATACCTGTATCTTCACGTCCGCCCTTTGCGAAAACGTGGAATGTTCCGTCAACACGCTTTGCGTCAACAGAGAGAACAACACACTGGTCGCCGTACTTCTGAGCCGCTGCATTAATCAAATCGGGATTTCTGATAGCACCCGAATTTACGCTGACCTTATCCGCACCGCATTTCAGAACTCTATCGAAATCGTCAACGGTATTAATGCCGCCGCCGACCGTAAGGGGAATAAAAATCGTGCTTGCGACCTCGCAAAGAATATCCGTGAACAACGCTCTTCCCTCTGCCGAAGCCGTGATATCGTAGAAAACAAGCTCGTCCGCACCGTTGTCGCTGTAGAACTTTGCAAGCTTAGTCGGTGAGGAAACGTCCGCCAATCCTAAAAAATTTACTCCCTTAACTACTCTGCCGTCCTTGACATCAAGGCACGGAATAATTCTTTTAGTAATCATTTTGCTACCCCCGAGGCTATTTTTATAGCTTCTTTCAAGTCAATCGAGCCTGTGTAAAGTGCCTTTCCGAGAATTGCACCGTACATATTCATTTCTGTTAAAGTTCTTACATTTTCAAGATTTGAAACACCGCCCGACGCAACGATATCCATTTTGAACTGTGCTGACAAATCTTTGTAAAGCTCGATATTTGTACCCGACATTACACCGTCTTTTGAAATATCTGTACAAATAACAGTTTTAACTCCCAAATCTTCAAGCTGATGGCAGAAGTCAAAGCAAGTGAGTTCCGAAACCTGTGTCCAGCCTTTAATAGCAACCTTGCCGTCTTTGATGTCAACTCCGACTGCGACTTTCTCGCCGTATGTGCTGACAGCTTTTTTCAGAAACTCACTGTCGGTAACAGCTGCTGTGCCGAGAATAACTCTCATAACACCCAAATCAAGGTACTTTTCAATTGCTTCTACCGAACGAATACCGCCGCCGATTTCAGCTTTAAGACCGCTCTCTTTGACGATGTTTCTCACAGTTTCGATATTAGCGTTTGAACCGTCCCTTGCACCGTCGAGGTCAACGATGTGAATATACTCTGCACCTGCCTCAACGAACGATTTCGCAACATCAACAGGAGTATTGCTGTAAACTGTTTTTTGGCTGTAGTCGCCCTTGAAAAGTCTGACCGCACAACCGTCTATTAAATCTATTGCAGGAAAAATTTTCATCATTTTCGTCCTCTCTTAAAGGGATTAAAGCTCACAAAAAGCTTTCAGAATTTTCATTCCAACCTCTCCGCTCTTTTCGGGGTGGAACTGTGTGCCGTAAACATTGCCCGAGTTCACAGCCGCTGCAACGTCAATGCCGTATTCTGCGGTTGCAAGCAGCGATTCGTCACAGTCCGCACCGTAATAAGAGTGAACAAAATACACGCAGTCACCCTCGTTGATATATTTAAAAAGCGGAGATTTTTTCTCTGTAAATTTCAAAGCATTCCAGCCGATATGCGGAATTTTATAATCCTTTGAAACCTCGTCTGCTATCGGCTTGATACTGCCCTTGATAAGTCCAAGACCCTTATGCTCGCCGTACTCATAACTTTTCTCAAACAACAGCTGCATACCAAGACATATACCAAGAATCGGCTTGCCCTCGCCTGCCAAGTCAATAAGAACCTGTGCAAGACCGCTGTCAAAAAGCTTTTTTGCGGCATCGCCAAACGCACCCACACCGGGCAGAATTACTCTGTCGGCATTTCTTATTGTATCGACATCACTTGTCACAACAACGTCCTGACCGATATATGAAAATGAACTTTTCAGTGAAAATAAATTACCTACACCGTAATCTACAATTGCTACCATTTACAACACTCCCTTTGTGGACGGAATTTCATCTCCCAAATCTTCATCTATAGCAACGGCGGTTTTCATAGTTCTTGCGAACGCTTTGAAAATACCCTCGGCTATATGGTGTGAATTTTTTCCGCTAAGTTGTTTTATATGAAGAGTAACGTTTGCACTTCTCACAAAAGCTGTGAAAAACTCCTCCACAAGCTCCGTATCGAAAGTACCTATTTTATCTGACGGAAAATCCGCTTCAAAGCAAAGGCAGGCTCTTCCCGAAATATCAACCGCACAGAGGATAAGCGTTTCGTCCATAGGCAGAATGATATGACCGTAGCGGTTAATTCCACGCATTTCGCCCAAAGCTTCCGAAAAAGCCCTGCCCAGACATATGCCGATATCCTCAACGGAATGGTGGTCGTCAACGTAGGTGTCGCCGTCACATTCCAAATTCAAATCAAATCGTCCGTGACGTGAAAAAAGCGTCATCATATGGTCGAGGAATCCAATGCCTGTTTTGATATTGGAATCGCCTGTGCCGTCAAGGTCGATTTGCAGTTTAATATCCGTTTCGGCTGTTTCCCTGTTAATCTCAGCTATACGCATAACTTCACCTCTTTTACTTTTTGATGACCAAAACACGATTTGCACCCCTTTGAAACTCGTACTCCGTATCTTTAATTTCGACAGAATACTTACTTTTATAATAATCGATAACCGAATTAATCATTTCGTTGTTTTTTGCATCTAAATCGCAAATCGGGAAAATTCTAACTTCTTTACAAACTCTGAGCATTTCATCTATGGCTTTAATATGAAAATCATATCCGAGTGCCGTGTACATCAACAGAAAATGAGAGCTAAGACCGATATCGAATGTATTGTCGTCAACGTTAAGTCTGTTCGGCAATTCGTGATAAATATATCTACCCTCAGATTTACCTAGTTCGTAATCATCAAGAAAATTATTCATTGCAGACATACGGATACTTTCAAGCTCGTCAAGACTTTTAATTTTATTCCAGACATAGTTATCCTTATTCTCCGCTATTTGCTGCATAACCGTCACACGAACCTCTTCGATTCTTGCTCTCAGTTGTTCTTGTGAAAACTGATATATTGGGTCAAACGATGTAACCGAACCGCCTATATTCTTCGCTTCAAGATTAAACGAAGCAGGACCGTCACCAAAGCCTGCGATTTTCTTTTTCATATCGTCATCAGTGAGTAGAAACATTGTTCTGTACTCGTCAATGTTTCTTCCCCACGGAACAACGCCGTTCAACTGAAAAGCCACAGCCTACACCTCTCTCAAAATCTTCTCTGTTTCCGCAAACAGTCTATCCATTTGAGAACGAGTGCCTACAGTAATTCTTACAAAATCCGTAATAATCGGATTTGAGAAATGACGTACAAGAACTCCGTTGTCTTTGAGTTTCTTGTAATATTCCTCTCCGCTGATTTTATCGGACTTTGCGAAGATAAAGTTTGTGTCGGAATCAAGATATGTAAAACCAAGCTCAGATAACTTTTTCTTTGAATACTCTCTGATTTCTACAATCTCTTTACAGCGGTCAACGTAATAATCGTTATCGTCAATCGCCGCTTCGCCTGCGATAAGCGTCAAGCGGTTAATATTATACGGATTAGTAGAATATTTTATCCTGTTCAAGTCATCTATAAGAGCCTTTGAACCTATAGCAAAACCCAATCTTGCACCTGCCATTGAACGGGATTTTGAGTATGTACGGACTACAAGAAGATTATCGTATTTTCTCACAAGCTCAACACAGGATTTACCGCCGAAGTCAACGTATGCTTCATCGATAAGCACAACATTTTCGGGGTTGGATTTTACGATATTCTCGATATCTTCCACAGATATTGAAAGACCCGTGGGGGCATTTGGGTTCGCTATAACTACTGTTTTATCCGTATTGAGATAGTCGTTTACGTTTACGGTAAAATCATCTTTAAGAGGAGCTTCCGTATAATCAACACCGTAGAGGTCGCCGTAAACCTTATAAAAGCCGTATGAGATATTCGGGAAAATCGCACCCTTTTCCTCGGAACAAAAAGCCATAAACGAGAATGAAAGTATCTCGTCCGAACCGTTTGAGATAAAGATATTCTCGCTGTCAAAGCCGTAAAGGTTTGCGATTTTATCTTTTAAAAGCTTGCATTCTGGGTCAGGATAGAGGTTGAGTTTTGAAAGCTCCTCTTTTGAAACTCTGTCAAGTACACCCTGTGACGGCGGAAACGGTGATTCGTTCGTATTCAGTTTGACGTACTCCATATCCTTTGGCTGTTCGCCGGGGGTATATACTTCAAGCGACTGATATTTGTTTATTAGAAATTTGCTCATTTGTTGTCACCTTATTTTTTTCTTGTTCTCACAACTGCCGACCTAGCGTGACCCGAAAGTCCCTCTTTCTCGGCAAAATACGCAATATCCTCACTAACCTTTGAAAGAGCGTCCAATGTATAATAAGTAAACGCTGTTTTCTTCACAAAGTCATCAACGGACAGCGGACTTGAAAATCTCGCCGTACCGCTTGTCGGAAGTGTGTGGTTAGGACCTGCAAAATAATCGCCGAGAGCTTCGGGGCAATTCTTTCCGAGGAAAACCGAGCCTGCATTCTTCACCTTATCGAGGTAATCAAACGGATTATCAACACAGATTTCAAGGTGTTCGGGAGCAATCATATTTGCGATTTCAACCGCTTTAAGAATATTTTCCGTGATGATAATTTTACCATTATTATCGATTGAAGTTCTCGCAATTTCCTCACGAGGAAGAACTCTCAGCTGCAATTCTATCTGCTCGCTTACGGCATTTGCAAGCTCCTTACTGTCAGTGACAAGAACCGCACTTGCAAGTTTATCATGTTCTGCCTGTGAGAGCAAATCTGCGGCAACGTATTCGGGATTACAAGTACCGTCTGCAATAATAAGAATTTCGCTGGGGCCCGCAATCATATCGATATTTACAAGACCGAAAACCTGTTTCTTAGCTTCTGCAACAAAAGCGTTTCCGGGACCCACGATTTTATCAACAGCTTCAATCGTTTCAGTGCCGTAAGCTAGGGCGGCAATAGCCTGAGAACCGCCAACCTTATAAATTCTGCCGACACCTGCGATTTTAGCCGCTGCAAGGATAACGGGGTTAATTGTACCGTCTGCACGGGGAGGAGTAGTCATAACGATTTCCTCAACTCCTGCTATTTTCGCCGGAATACAATTCATCAGTACCGAAGACGGATAGCTTGCCGTACCTCCCGGAACATACAAACCGACACGGCGGAGCGGAAGAACTTTCTGACCGAGAACAATACCGTCATTTTCGCTTATCACAAAACTGTTTCTGACTTGGTGCTTGTGGAAATTGTAGATGTTCTCCTTAGCCTTTTTGATGATTTCAATGAATTTATCGTCAACCTGTGCAAAAGCGTTTTCAATTTCTTCATCTGTCACTTCAAGTGAATCAAGGTCGGCTTTATCGAATTTCTTAGTATATTCTTTGAGAGCAGTATCGCCGTTTTTACGAACATTTGCGATAACGTCCGCAACGATATCCTCAACGCCTGTTGAGGTTTGTTCCCTCTTTAAAATTTCCGAAACGGAAATACTTTCTGTATCAAAAATCTTAATCATTTTCTTATCCTTTCTGTATCACTTTGTTTCGCAGTATTCCCTGATTTTTTGAGCAAGCTTGGAAATTTCCTTATTCTTAAACTTATAGCTTACCTTATTTGAAATCAATCTTGCACTAATCGGCACAATAGTTTCAATCGGCTCAAGATTGTTCTCTTTAAGGGTTGTACCTGTTTCAACAATATCAACAATAACGTCCGACATCTTAAGAATCGGAGCAATCTCGATTGAACCGTTAAGCTTGATAATGTCGATATCTCTGCCCTTTTTAGCGTAGTAATCTCTTGCGATATTCTGAAACTTCGTTGCAACTCTCAAAGTTCTCTCCGTATTGTCACGGAAGCCTTTGCACGCAGCAACACACATACGGCACTTGCCGATATCAAGGTCGTAAAGCTCGTAAACATCGGGAGCATATTCAAGCAAAATATCCTTGCCCGCAACTCCGATATCCGCCGCACCTCTCTCAACATAAATCGAAACGTCCGACGGCTTCACCCAGAAATATCTTACTCCTGCTTCTTCGTTCTCAAAGATAAGCTTTCTGTTTGTTTCGTGGATAGACGGACAATCATAACCGCACTGCTCAAAAATATTCAGTACCTTTTCGCCAAGTCTTCCTTTTGGAAGAGCAACATTAATCATTTGTTTCAAGAACCTCAACCTCCCCGTTTTCAAGCTTCATAAGCTGTCTGTATCTGATACTTCCGCTGTTTACCTTTTGAGCCTTGACACTCTTTCCGCTTTCGGTGATATTCTTAACCGTATCTGCAAGCTGTGCGACAGTTGCGTTATAATCGTAAATCAAAAGAACATCTACATCGAAATCATTGTCATCGCTCATAAGTCTTGACAGCAAATCAAGATAAACCGCAAAACCGACAGCACCCGACTTTTTACCGAGCTTATGAACAAGATTGTCGTAACGTCCGCCTGTGAGAACACTGCTCGGAACACCGTCAATAAAGCCTTGAAATATAACTCCGTTGTAATAATTGGAATCGTTGACAATCGAGAAATCAAGGTTCACACCGTTTGAACAGCCGTACTGTTTAAGAAACTCATAGATATTTTCAAGCTCTGCAACCGCCGAATCAGTCTTTTCGTTAAGACTGATTTTCTTGATTTCCTCAACGCATTTCGGGAACGTGCCGTAAATTCCTGTGAGAACAACAAGAGAATTTGAAGTCTTTTCGTCAATGTTGAATTCATCGCAGTATTTTTTTATGGCAAGAGTATTTTTCTCGCTGATACAGTCGATTATTTTCCTTTTCTGCTTGTCGTTCAATGCCGTGCCGTCAAGAATGCCTGTGATGAAACCCATATGGGATATATCAAGAATATTTCTCTCGCTGATTGCTTCAAGGCTTTTCTTTGCAAGCATAATAACTTCGCTCACGGAATAAATGTCGAGGTCGCCCAAACATTCAAGACCTACCTGCATAATCTCTTTAAATTGGTGAGTGCCTTTGTCAACACGGTAAACGTTCTCGCTGTAGTAAACCTTTTCGGGTTCGGTGAAAGTGTCGTTTGACCCTTTGACTATAGATAATGTAACATCGGGCTTCAAAGCCATAAGCTTGCCGTTTGTGTCGGTAAAAGTGATGACGTTGCTGCCGAGGAGAAAATCCTTATTTTCCGCATACAAATCATACTCTTCAAATTTACTCATTTTAAACTGCTTAAAGCCGTACTGTCTGTAAAGCTTGCTCAGGCTCATTACAGCCGTTTCTTCATTTGCAAAACCGATATTATCGGTACGATTATTCATAAAGCTACACCTCTTTTTAATCGGGAATTTTTGCATTAATCAATTTAACAATATAAATTCCCCGTTTTTAAATCTGCAATTAGATTATAGCATACTTTATCGTATTAGTCAAGTAAAGTGTTAACATATTACTACGATAAATTTAGGGCTGCTGCAATTGCTTTTTTATCTAATATGCACTATCCTTTATATTATAAAATTTTTTGTTAAAAATTGCAATACATTATTTGAAAATGTAATAATTTTTTATCCGTGCAAAAATTTCAATTATATGAATATCGGACTTTTAAATTTTGGAATTGTATGTTATAATAAATTCAATATAAATACAGAGGTGCTTAAAAATGACATCAATTAAAGTAAAAGCTGCTGCAAAGGTTAATCTCACGCTCGACATCACAGGCAAACGTCCGGACGGCTACCACAACATCAGAACCATTATGCAGTCTGTCGGAATTTTCGACACCGTGACACTGACCGAAAATTCTTCCAAAGAAATAACTGTCAGCTGTAATCACCCCGATGTTCCCTGTGACGACAGAAACATTGTTTACAAATGTGCGGTGGCATTCTATAAAAAGTCGGGCATTGAATGCAGCGGTCTTCACATTCACATTGAAAAAAATATCCCCACTCAAGCAGGACTTGCAGGAGGCAGTGCGGACGGTGCGGCGGTTGTTGTTGGGTTGAATGCTCTCTGCGGTAACATATTTTCGGGGTCGGAGCTTGAGGAAATCGGCGGTACGGTCGGTGCGGATATACCGTTTTGTATTCACGGAGGTACGGTGCTTTGCGAGGGTACGGGTACAGACTTGACACCGCTTGAAAATATCCCCGAATGTTATTTTGTTCTTGTTAAGCCGCCTGTCGGAATTTCCACGGCACAGGCATATAATGCCGTAGATTCCAGAACCTCCTCACCCGAACCCTCAACGGATAAAATGCTTGATTCTCTGAACAACATCGAGAAAATCGGAAAATTTCTAAGAAATGATTTTGAAGATACTTTGAACATTACTGAGCTGTTGGATATAAAAAGAGAGCTTGTAAGTTTCGGAGGCTGTTTCGGTGCGTGTATGTCGGGAAGCGGTTCAACAGTGTTCGGGATTTTCACCGATAAGGAAAAAGCGGCGGTATGTGCGGAAATCTTTAAAGAACGATACAGTGAAGTTTTTGTTGCACGGAAAGTTAATATCGGCACGGAAATTTTGTAAAACAATTTATCGATTTGATTTGTATAATCACTCCAAATTTATCCAATAATTCAATCATAAAAACAAAGGGTGGTTATACTAATGAAAATCAAAAATTTCTTAAACAGTCATTCATTCTCAACCTCTGCAATGCTTACATTCAAAGCCGTTCTGTGCGGTTTTGTGATTTGCTTTGCACTCTCAATGACAGACTTTGACGCACAGTCGCAGGAGATTTCGGACGAGGTTTTCAGGCTTCATATTCTTGCAAATTCCGACAGCGAAGAAGACCAGAATTTAAAGCTTGCCGTTCGTGATGAGGTACAGAAATTCTGTTATAATATTTACGGCAATGCAAAAACAAAGGAAGATGCCGAGAAAATTTTAGCGGACAAACTTCCCCAGATTATAGAAATTGCCCAAAATGAAGTTTATGAAAAAGGCTATGATTACCCTATTAAAGGTGAGATTGTTAATATGTATTTCACAAACAGGGTTTATGATAATATTACGCTTCCTGCCGGAGATTACGATGCAGTTAGAATTACAATTGGCGAGGGCAAGGGACATAACTGGTGGTGTGTGATGTTTCCACCGATTTGCATAAGTGCCGCAGACAACACCGCAGATATTTCCGATGTTCTTAGCGATGAACAAACGGACCTTGTAACCGACAGCAGCTATGAATATAAATTTAAAATTTATGAAATCTACCAAAACATTACAAATTTTTTAAGCGAACAACGTCCGCAAGAGATACGTGGCGGACAACGTCCGCAGGAGATACGTGGCGGACAACGTCCGCAGGAGATACGTGAAGACAGTCTTTTTAGGCAATAACTTCACGTACCCGACTGAAAGTTATTTTTGTGCTTGAGTTTTATACCGAATTTATGGAGTTAGGTTACGGTTACATCGGAGGTGAATAAATTTGAGTAAAATATCATTTGAAATATTTTGTATAGAATACTATGCAGATAAAACAGGTCTATCAAGCGATAAGGTTTACAAACTTTTTAAAAATGAAGGATTGCTTGATTTGCTGCGTTCCGACTATGACGATTTACATGGTATGGGAATGGAATATATGTTTAACTTTTGTAAAGATTATTTAGGAGTAGAATCAATATGATTGTTTATCATGGAACTATAGTTGAAGTAACAAATCCTAAAATAATACGTTCGGAAATAGGGCGTGATTTTGGATTTGCATTTTACACAACAGATATTAAAGAACAAGCAGAACGCTGGGCAGTGCGTAAAGCAAAAATCGAAATGAGAAAATCTCACAAACCTGCGAAAGCAATTGTAAATGTGTATGAATGGTCTGAAGATATTTTTATGAATATATTGAAATTTAAAGGTGCTTCTATGGAATGGCTTGATATGGTGGTGCAATGTCGAAGTAACAAGGATTATGTTCACCCTTATGATATTGTCTGCGGAAAGATAGCAAATGACAATGTCGGTGAAACTGTTTCCTATGTTGTTCAGGGCATTATGCGAAAAGAAGATGCTGTAAAACGGTTAAAATTTGAAAAAATAAATAATCAGATTGCATTTTGTACGGAAAGGTCACTTGAAAGATTAAAATTTTTAAACTGTTATGAAGTTACATTTTAAGAGGTGAATTTTTTATGGCACACGGAACAATAAGAGCAACTATATTACCCGAAGTAATAAAAATGATATGCGACAAATTTAATTGGAACGAGGAAACAGCACTCGACAAATTTTATACATCTGCAACAGGCGAAAACTTTTCAGATGATGAAACCGGTTTTTACGGACAATCAGCTCTCTACATCTATAGCCAATTCTGCGACGAATTTTTAACATGTGGCGGACAACGTCCGCCGGAAATACGTGAAAATAGTCTTTTTAAGCAATAACTTCACGTACCCGACTGAGTAAAAAACGATACCACATATCTTAACTTAATTTTAAGATATGTGGTATTTTTTTGTAATAATATGCTTTAAAATTTACCTATTTTATTTTCTATACCGGAAATTCATTATACTGTTGACAGACAACGCCCGCCGGAAAACAGATTGAATATTGAATTGACTTTCCTTTAAAGCTAAACTTCGGACTGCCATAATTACGCATTCTGTTAAATCACAATCTCCCTGCCAAGCCCGAAAGAATAAATCACACACTGTGAAACAATCTTCCCCATAACCTGTTCAATTGCAAGCTTATAAAGCTTAAGCTGCGGAGAGTACATATCCGTAAGCTCTTCACGGCTCTTGCCCCAATCTGTTTTGTAATCGACAATGATAATTTTACCGTTCTCTTCAAACAGACAGTCAACCGCACCTTGCAGAATTATCGGCTCTTCGCTGTACGGAAATACAAGCGTTTTATCCGCAAGCCCTGCCGGAATTTCAACGGTAAACCTGAACTCCCTTTCAAGCATAGCGGAACTTAGCATTCTGTTCATCAAATCGGAATGCAGAAAAGCATTAACACTCTCCCTGTTTATAACACTGCCCTGAACTTCCGTGAGGAATCCTCTTTTTACAAGATTTTCAATCTCTTCTTCAAGTGATGTCCTTGCTCTCTCAAAGTCGCAGTACTGAACAAACGTGTGCATAGCCGTACCTTTTTCCGCACCCGAAATTCTGCCCTTTCTCATAAAGTCGGGAACTGCCGAAACGCTGTATTGCAGATTGCTTTCCTTTTCCGCAAGTGCCGATGCAGAAACCTTAACAGGTATTTTCGTCATCTCCTCATATTCGTAAACACGGCTTAGACGTTCCCTGATAATCGCAAGATTTTCTTTCCTTGTACCCTCGGGAATATCGTCGGAGGTCTGTTCATCTTCGGCACTGTCAAGTGTTTCGTTCTTAGTGTCTTTTAAAATATTATTGTGATACTCTTCCAAATCCTCAATGACATTCACGTCCCAGTCATATCCCGAATCTTTGGAAATCTCTCCGACATAGCCGCCAAGGGTGCGAATTTCCAAACCGCTCTTATGCACAAGCAAACAGTCAATAATCCAGTCGCACATACAATTCGCACTGCTTACCGTATACGGTGAAACAGTCTTGTCATATGCAAATTTCTTGACAACACCGCCAACGTATTTTTCCAATCCCTTGCTGCTTCCGATAAGCACAAGTCTTTCCTTTGCTCTCGTCAACGCAACATAGAGAACTCTCAGTTCCTCGGAAATTTCGTTTCGTTTGATTTCGAGTGCAACGGCTTCCCTCGGCATAGTTGTGTAACGGCAGAGAAGAGTGTCGTCCTTTCGGCGAACTCCCAAACCCAGTTCGTTATGGAGAAGTACTTCGTTTTTCGTATCGGTGTTAAATCTGCGGTTTAGATTGGCAACTATACAAATAGGAAATTCAAGTCCCTTTGATTTATGTATAGTCATAATGCGAACAGCATCCTCCGACAGTTCGTTTTTCCTCTCAGCTGCCGCCAAATCACAGCTGTTTTCACGAAGTCGGTCAATGAATTTTACGAATCCTCCGACACCTCTGTAACCGGAGTTTTCATATGTCTTTGCATACTGAACAAGCAGTTTAAGATTATTCTTTTTAAAATCTCCGTCCTCACCCGATGACACAATTTCGGGATAAGAGGTTTCGCTGTAGATGATATTCAGAAGTGTATCGGTTGTAACTCTTGCGGCTATTCTGCGAAGCCTTGAAAGCGTATCTGAAAATGCAATGGTTTTCTTGTTGCCCGTAAGATTTTCCTGTAGGATAAGAGAATACAGCGAACCCTCAGGATAAGCCGCTCTGAACTCTCCTAGCTCGTCGGCGGTGAATCCGAATATCGGACTAAGCATAACCGCCGCCAAAGGAATATCCTGAACAGGGTTATCGATAATTCTTAAAAGTGACAGCATAACTTGAATCTCGTGCTGCGAGAAAAAACTGTCGCTTGTTTCGCTTACGGTCGGAATACCAATTTTCAAAAGCTCCGCTTCAAACACGGGTGCATGAGATGTTACACCTCTCATAAGTATGCAGAAGTCACCGTAGGTAGGTTTGCGTTTACCGTCCTTAGTTGTTATTTCTTCCTCCGACATCATATTGTAAATAAGCGAACCTATGTATTTTGCCTCTTCAATATCTCGGTCTTTAGTTTCGGATTTTTCAAGATTGAGAAGATGAAACGATACAGCATTTCCGTTATCCTCGTCGTATGCAGCACCAGCCACAAGAGCTTCCTCGTCCGTGTAATCTATATCGCCGACACTCTCCGACATCAGATTTTTAAATACAAAATTAACTCCCTCCGTGACTCCCTCTCTGCTTCGGAAATTCATATCCAGAATAATCTTTGCAGGATAAACCTCTTCATTCGGATTGTAGGGAACATACCTGTTCTTTCTGCTTATGAAAATTTCGGGCATAGCTTGTCTGAATCTGTAAATACTCTGCTTGACGTCACCGACTACAAACAGCTTTTTATCGTTGTCACTGACCGCTTTGAATATTGTGTCCTGTATGGTGTTTGCGTCCTGATATTCGTCAACCATAACATAGTCGTAGCGTGAGGAAATTTCCTTTGAAATTTCCGTGAACGCAATGCCGTTCTCGGTATTCTCCGCAAGAAGCTTCAATGCCCAATGCTCCAAATCGGAAAAATCCGCAAGTGAACGCTCCAGTTTAAGTTTTGAATATTCCTCTCCGAAAAGCTCCATAATCTCGAAAAGCTTTGAAACAACGGGGGCAAGGTCGGCAATATCGTCCATACACTGCTCGTTACTTCTGACGAAAAGCTCTTTAAGGTCGCCTATTGTATCCTTAATGACGTTTCTGTAGGCTGCAACGGCAACCTTGATTTCGTGTTCTGTAAAGCCTTTCGGGGCTCTGAGAGTACCCGGAGTGAATGTGTTCAGAATGTCTATGATATCGTTCCAGCTGCCGTTTTCAAGTCTGTCGATAAGATAGCCGATAAATATTTCATCATCTCGGATTTTGTCGCCGAAGCTTGAATTTAACAGCTTCGGTTCGTTCTTTAAAAGCTCCAGACTAATGCTGTTCAGAGTTTTCATATAGTATGCCGTCATTTTTGAACGGTTAATGACAGTCTTTCCCCATTCTGTTTCATCGGCTGATTTCGTGACATCGTACATCGCCGCCTTTTCCTTAATCCAAGCACCGGGGAACGGGTGCGACCTCAGAAACTCGTAAAGCCTTAAAACAATCTCCTGTAAAATAGTATCGTCACGCACACTTGAAAATACCTCCACGGTGTTTTCAAAAGCATCGTCTTTCTCGCTGTACTTGCGTTCAAGGACATTCTGCATAGCCTGATTTTTAATAATCGTAAGCTCCCCGTCATCGGCAATTCTGAAATCACTCGGAATGTCAAGCGTATAAAAATATTCCCTGACCAAATCACTGCAAAAGCTGTGAATGGTGCTTATCTGAGCTCTTCCGAGAAGAAGCTGCTGACGGTGAAGATTTTCGTTTAACGGGTCATTTTTAAGAAGCTCGTCAAGCCTTGCGGCAATTCTGTCTTTCATCTCGCCTGCGGCGGCTCTCGTGTATGTAACAACAAGAAATCTGTCGGCATCTACTGGGTGTTCGGGGTTGGTTATCATATCTATGACACGCTCAACCAAAACCGCCGTTTTGCCCGAGCCTGCCGCCGCAGAAACAAGTACCGCACCGTTTCGGGCATTAATCGCATTCTGCTGATTAGCTGTCCATTTAACGTTTGCCATTTAGTTTTCCTCCTCTCCCTGTTCCTCTTTGAGCATTGCAATGACTTCTTCCTTGTCAAAACGTTCAAGGCACGTGATTTTATCCTTGTCGGTATGACCGCAGAGGGCATTGTAAACGCACCATTTGCAGGGGTCTGTATTGTCGTTGCCTGTCGGGACAGCCGAGATATTTCCGTCATCGAGAGCCTCGCTCATCTCGCTTATCTTCCGTTCCACCTTATTAAAAATCATATTCAGCTGGTGATTGGAGATAACATAATTTTTGCTTGTACTTTTGATATCGCCCTTTTTATCAACCGATACGGGGATATACTTACCCTCCAATTGCTCTTCCATACCACGCAGAACCTGAACTTCATCGAGAACAAGACCGCTCATTCGGAGTTTTTTGTCATGTTCCTGCTGAATTGTTTTTTCGTCTGCATACGGCGGAACAGTGACGCTTGTTACGGTTGACGGCATATACAAAACACCGCTCGGGTGAATATCGTCGCCGTATCTGACGCTTCCGTTTTTAGCAATAGCCGAAAGATAAATAAGCATCTGCATATTAAGACCGTAAAGCACATCTGAGAGTTTAAATTCCTTTTTGCCCGTCTTGTAGTCAATGATTCTGATGTAGCTTGCCTTTGCTGTTTTCATCAGGTCAACTCTGTCTATGACACCCTTAACACTGACAAGATTTCCGTTTTTGTCGATAATCGTGTATTCGCCGATTCCCTTTCCACCGACTTCAAGTTCAAAGTCAACAGGTTTAAACTCCGACTGTGCAAGCTCGTCGGAAAGGTGATTCATAAGAGTCTGTGTGCTGTGCTTAAGTCGATAGTAAAGATATACAAATCTGTCGCTTTTATCGTCCTCGCCGCCTAAAAATTCAAAAATATAATTTTTCAGAAGCTCGTCCAAAAGCTGTTCAAGCTCATCGTCGGAAAGTCTGATATAGTCATTTTTCTTGTAAACCTTGACAACATTTTCAAGAAGATAATGCACAAGATTTCCGTATTCAATCGCACCCATTTCTGCACGTCTTCGTTCCTTAAGCTTTAGACCGTATGTGCAGAAATACTGGAAACGGCACATATAAAATTTTTCAATCTGAGATGCGGATAATTTCTTGTCACGGCCGAAAAGCAGTGCGGGAATTTTCTTGTTTTCAAGCTTGATGTCGCCTTTTGCAATGACTTGTTCGACAGCGGAAAGTCTGTCGGAATACTCTGGCAAGCTGCGGAAATAATCCTTTAGAGCCTTGCTCAAAGCGTCCTTTTGGCGGTATCTCTCGGCACATTTTTCAAACGCACCCTTTTCGCTTTGTATTCTGTCAAGCGTGGGCATAAATGAGATTACATCGGTTTTGACATTCGGGATTATCTTCTTAACCTCCGACACAATCGAAGACGGCTGAAGCTTTCCGCCGCTTAAATCGCCTGTTGGGTACGTGATGTAAAGCTTCTTTCTCGGAGCGGAAACGGCATTGTAGACAAGGAATTTTTCCTGCAAAAAGAGTTCCGCTATTGCATCGTAAACGGGAAGTTCCAAACTGATAAGACTTCTTCTCTCTGCATCGTTGAACACACCGCCCGAAACGGGGTTATGCGGAAATTCTCCGTTTACCGCACCGATTACAAACACCGCATACGGACTTGAAAGACGAACGCTGTTCGCCGTGCCGATAAGCACTTGGTCAAGTGTCTGCGGAATTTCGGAAATTTCGTAGGAGCGGATAAGCATTTTAAGAAGCTCGTAATATCTCTTAACTGTCACGGAACGTTCGCCTAAGGATAAGTACATTTTATTGAGTATATCCATAAGCATTTCCCACAGACGAACCTCTTCGTTTGAATACTCGTCAAGCTCGTTTTCATTTAAACTGTTTTTGAGGTAATCGGGTACTCCGAATTCAACAAGCAGCTCGTAAACGGCGGTTGAAATTTCAAGTGCGTTTGCTGTGCCGTTGTCTATTTTATCCGCAAAATTCATAATAGGAAAGATAAGCTTTTCTCTTGCTTGGTTGATTTCGATAAGACGTTCTTTTGCTTCTTTTGAAATATTCTCGGAATAACCGTCGGGGTTTTGGTCAAACACCTGAGTGAATTTTCTGCCGTTTATGCCCCACGTATAGACATAATTTTCAAGAAGTGACGTTTCATAATCGCCTATTCCGACAAGACCGCATTTCGCAATAGAAAAAAGTTTATCGCTGTCGCTCGGAGAAATGACATACTCAAAAGCTGACAGCACAAGAAGCATAAGCGGTTTGCGGTCGATAGGCTCGGGCTTCGACATAAAATACGGAATGTTGTGATTATCGAAAATTGTATCGATAATGCCCTTGTAACTTTGGGAATTTCTGCACACAACGGCAATGTCGCTGTAACGGCATTCGCCGCTTAAAGCCATACTGTTTATACGCTCGGCAACATACTCGCATTCCTCGAAAATATCGCTTGCAGCGGCGACAGTCACATCTTCGGAAACACCTTCGCTACTTCCCGTGTCAACATTTCCTATACGATAAATTCCGTCTTCGACAAGGCTTATGTCCTTGCTTTCGGTTCGGTAATTTTCAAAAAGTCTGATTGGAGATGCGACTTCAAGACCCAGCCTTGCGGCACTTTGTATAATACGTTTTTTCGTTCTGTTGACGGTGAAGAAAAGTTCCTCGTCACTTTGCGGTTGCATACAAAGCGTGATGTAAAAATCCTTTGCCTGCTTCATAATAAGGTCGAGAATTTTCTGTTCCTGAGCCGTGAATCCGCTGAAATCGTCAACAACAACTGTATAGCCCTCAAAGAACTTTACATCATTTAAACGCTTTTCAAGACGTGCGTTATTGTCGAGAGGGTCGATATAGCTTCTTGCGATATGGGCATTGTAAACGTCCGTGACAAGTGCCACTTCATCAAGCTTTTTTGATAAGTCCGTACCCTTTGTTTTTTTGGACATTTCTCTTAGGTTGTCCGTTGAAATACCGCACATTTTGAACTCTTTCACTGCACTCAGCATAAGGTCGGTAAGCTGAGGCTTTGCCGCCTGTTTTTGGTAGACATCTAGTTTATCAACGCAGTCTTCAAGCGACAGCGACATTAAAATTTTTCGCACACCGTCATCGATTGGAGTACCCGGTATCATACCCGTTTGCCGCATAACCATATCATAAAGACGTGTAAAAGACATAACGCTTATGTATCTTGAAAGATTAGCGCCGAGCATATGAAGAAATGCAGTTTCGCTTTCAAAAGAACTTTGTTCGGGCATAATGTATAAAAGTTTTTTTTCGCCTTTTTTGGCAAGCTCACACAGGACGTTTGTAACGTATCGGGTTTTGCCCGAGCCGCTTCGTCCCTCGACTAGATGAATCATATTGTACCTCCTGTATTTTATTATTTTAGCTTACAATTTTTTTCTTTTATTCTATTATAACATATCAATTGTACTATAAGTGGTACTTTGTGCCGATTTATCAAAATTTTTTTCTGTACGGCTGACATTAAATTAGTATGTTATCTTTCTTTGACCGGCAATTCGCTTCGCTGTTACCTGTTTTTGTGTTTACGGAAAGATATGATTTTTATGTGGTTTTTTATTTTTTGTTTTCTGTTGACAGTTTATTTAGTTTCGCTGAGGGTAGTTTATTTTTCTACAATAGTTTGTTCCGTCAGCGAGCAGGGCTCTGCCCCTGCACCCCGCAAGCTTTAAAAAGCTTGACCAAACTTTAACAAGCTTCGCACCAATACAGCTATAAAATTTTCCGCTCGGTACTTATAAAAATATCCGAGCGAAATCTTAAAGAAAGTATTGTTAAATATTTAAACTTACAGATATTTAACCATATCCGAAAGCTCTTTGGTTTGCTCATGCCGCACCGACGGTTCGGCATCCTCCGCACGATATCCTATCGGCATAATAAGAACAGAATGCTCATTTTCGGGAATATTAAAAACTTCCTCCAATTTTGAATTTGCAAACACATTACACCACGTTGTGTCAAGACCAAGCTCAACGGCACGGAACATAATATGTGTTGCCACAATGCTGACATCTTCCACACCTGAATGAACGCCCTCTTCAAGCGGATTTTTCCACTCCTCGTCCTCGTTATAGGTAAACAGCAGAACCGTATTTGCACCGTAGGCACAATGTGTAAGTTGGTTCAGCTTCGCAAGAGAATCCTCGCTCTGCAAAACATAAATTCTTTGCGGCTGCTGATTTTTTGCCGTAGGGGCAAGCTTTGCCGATTCAAGCACGGCTTGAAGCTTTTCGGGTTCGATTGGTTTATTGGAGTACTTACGCACTGAAAATCTTGCTTTTGCAAGCTCTGTAAATGTCATAATAACTCTTCCTTTCTGTAAATTTGGGATTAAAACAAAATATATATTGAAAATATTATAACATAAAGCAAATACAAATTCAAGTGTCTCAAAAGCTGTACTGTTGAAATAAAATCGTACATTATCTTTCTTTGACCGGCAATTCGCTCCGCTGTTGCCTGTTTTGGTTTCTATCGAAAGATATTGTTTTGAGAATTGATTTTATTTGTTTTTCTGTTGATAGTTCATTTAGTTTCGCTGAGGGTAGTCTACTTTTCTTTTCAAGTTGGTTTCGTCAGCGAGCAGGGCTCTGCCCCTGCACCCCGCAAGCCTTTAAAAAGGCTTGACCCAAACTTTAACAGGTGTTGCAGCAGTTAATTATAAAATTTTTACTACACACATTTCTCCAAATGTTACCGATTTGATGTTGATTTTTTTAACACACTTTGTTATAATAAATTTGTATGCTATATTAAGGAGTAAATTTACTTATGAATAGAAAAATTAAAATCACCGCAGACAGTACCTGCGACTTGAACGAAGAGCTTATCAAGCAATTTGACGTTGAACTCATTCCGCTGCATATCGTTTACGGTGACGAGAGTTTCGAGGACGGTGTTAATATTTTCCCGTCCGACATAATTGAACGTTACAGAACAAACAAGCAGCTGCCCAAGACTGCCGCCGTAAGTATGTGGGAGTATACAGAGCGTTTCAAAAAATACGTTGATAACGGCTATGACGTTATTCACATCAGCTTAGGTTCGTCGATTTCTTCGTCACATCAAAACAGTGTTGCTGTTGCCGCAGAACTGGGTCACATTTACCCTATCGATTCTCAGAGCCTTTCAACCGCTTCGGGACTTCTTGTCGGAAAAGCGTACGATCTTATTAACGAAACTGACCTAACCGCCGAAGAGATTGCCGAGGAGCTAAAAAAGATTGTGCCGAAAATCAGCTCCAGTTTTGTAATCGACAGTCTTGAATTTTTGCGTGCAGGTGGAAGATGTTCAATGCTGACTATGCTAGGGGCGAATCTTCTGAAAATCAAGCCGTGCATTGAGGTAAACAATTCCGACGGTGCATCTATGACTGTGGGACGAAAGTACCGTGGCAAGTTTGAGAATGTCATAATTCAGTACACAAGAGAAAAGCTTTCACAGTATTCGGGTTTTGATACTAAAAGAATTGCCCTTGTAAGCTGTGGGGTTTCAGATGATATTGTAAACAGTGTTTACGAGATTATCAAGGATTTGGGAATATTCGAGGAAATTTGTATTACAAAGGCAAGCTGTACTATTACAAGTCACTGCGGTGAAGGTACTCTCGGAGTTATGTTTATTACAAAATAATTTCTAAAATTATCGGCATACAAACCCAAATATATTTTATAGGGTGTATGCCGATTTTTTTACACAAGGAGTGATTATATGGTATGCTTTGGTTATTATATTACAGAAAAAAAGGTCAAACCCGAATGGTGTAATATCGAGTCTGAATACATTCTCAGTTTAGACGAAGAGTTCGGCGATTTGCACCCCAACTTGACAAGATGTTTTTTCACTAACTATTCCAAGGCTCACCGCAGGGAATATGCAAAGTTTCTGAATTTATCGGAAGAAGAGTACAAACAATTCTGCGATATCGTCTCGGATATGATTGAAACAAAAAGACTTTCCGTAAGCGGAAAGTTCCGTGATTTTGAGGATGCTGTGAAAATATACTCTTATTTTAAAGATTACAAATCCATTAAGATTGTATCAATATGCACCTCGGAAAAATATGTTGAAATGCTTAAAGAGGATAATTGTTTCGATAATGTTGGAATTTCGGAATTTAACGACAGCGGAAAATTTTTAGGCTATGAAATTCTCGGCACCGAGTTTATAAACGAATGGTATAATTTTGAAAGCTACCTGACAAGTAATTTTCAAGAGGAACTCTCAAAGCACTATGATTTAAAAGTATCACGTGACAACGGATTAATTCAGAACAGCTTTGAAGAAGCCGAAGAATTTGCCGAATTTATTCATAATATTGACGGTCTGTTTTATTGGATTGTTTATTCGGTTTACGAATATGATATAAGAGGTTGAATCATGATACGTTTGAAAAAAGCAGACTTTACCGACTGTGAAGAAATTCACCGTATGCAGGTTGAAGCATTTACCGAGCTTCTTGAAAAATACCGTGACTATGATACAAGTCCTGCCTGCGAAACCTTGGATATTATCCGATACAAGATACAAAACTCCGACTATTATTTTATCACAAACAATACGGAAAAGGTCGGTGTTATCAGAATCATTAACCGTGATGACACTTGCAGAATTTCCCCTATGTTTATTCTGCCGAAGTATCAAAACAAAGGTTATGCACAGACTGCACTTATTGCAGCCGAGAAGTTATATCCGCATATTAAACATTGGGTACTCGACACTATCAAACAGGAAAACAAGCTGTTTCATCTGTACACTAAAGTCGGTTACAAGCCAAACGGCAGAGAAGAAAACATCAAAGACGGTATGACAATTATATTTTTGGAAAAGCGGGCAACGCCCGCCGGAGATACGTGAAGATAGTTTTTCTGTGACTAAATTCACGCACCCGACCAAAAATTCATTTTTATAATAAACTATCGGTCGGGTACATGACGTAAATATTTTCAAAAAGTTTCTTCACGTGTTAAAAAAACTCCGCAAAAGATGCGTCACTTGGCATTCTCCAATCACCTCTCGGACTGAGCGAAACAGAACCAACCTTTGGCGAATCGGGAATACAGCTTCTTTTAAACTGGCTGATGAAAAATCTCCTCAAAAATACATTCAGCCACTTTTCGATAACTTCCCTGTCATAAACACCCTCAAAGGCTTTTTCGGCAATTTTCAGAAGCTTATCCTTTGACGAACCAAACCTGATAAAGTGATACAGGAAGAAATCATGCAGCTCATAGGGTCCTATATTATCCTCGGTTTTCTGAGCAATTTTACCGTTTTCATCGGGCGGAAGAAGCTCGGGAGAAACAGGCGTATCGAGAATGTCAAACAGTGTCGCCTTAGTATCCTCTTCACTCACGGTCGCAACGTACTGTACAAGATATTTCACAAGTGTTTTCGGAACACTCGCATTCACACCGTACATACTCATATGGTCGCCGTTATAGGTACACCAACCCATAGCCAATTCGCTTAAATCGCCCGTACCCACAAGCAGGCAGTTTTCTTTATTCGCAAGGTCAAACAAAATCTGAGTCCTCTCCCTCGCCTGAGTGTTCTCATAGGTAATATCTTTAATGCTCTCGTCGTGTCCGATATCCCTCATATGAATCAGACAAGCTTCCTTAATATTGATTTCCCTTATCGTAACTCCAAGCTGCTCCATAAGCTTTAAAGCGTTGTTGTACGTTCTGTCGGTTGTGCCGAATCCCGGCATAGTAACCCCGATAATGCTTGAATTATCCTTGCCAAGAAGCTTCATACTCTCAACCGCAACAAGCAGTGCAAGCGTTGAGTCAAGTCCGCCGCTTATCCCTATAACGCAGCCCTTTGAGCCGACATGTTCAAGACGTTTCGCCAAACCGCTCGCTTGAATTGCAAAAATCTCCTTGCAGCGTTCCTTGATTTTATCCGAATCACTAGGAACAAACGGGTGAGGGTCAACAAATCTGTATTTGAGATTGTTGTTATCATTGGAAACATTACATTTTAAAATTCTGTAGTTTCCGTTATATGATGTATTGTCGCTGAAAGTTATATTATTTCTTCTGAGTGTATTTAATTTTTCAATATCTATATCTGCAACAGTGAGAACATTTTCCCTTTGGAAACGCTCTCCCTTTGCACAGATACCCCCGTTTTCGGCAATCACTGTTGCACCGCTGAAAACAAGGTCTGTCGTACTCTCAAAGACAGACGCTCCCGAATAAGCATATGCACAGATACATCTTGCCGACTGATTTGTAATCAAGTCTTCCCTGTACTGAGCCTTTGAAACATACTCGTCACTTGCGGAAAGATTACATATAATATTCGCACTGCAAACAGACATCTCGCTGCTAGGCGGAATGGGTGCCCACAAATCCTCACAAATTTCAATACCCAGAACTGCACCGCCGCCCAAATCAAACAGGCACTTTCCGAACGGAACATCACGGTTCAGAACGTTAATACTCTGCATTGCAAGACCTTTACTCATAGGGGCAAACCAACGCTTCTCGTAAAACTCATTATAGTTTGCAATATATGTTTTCGGAACAATGCCGATAATCTCGCCCTTATTGATAACTGCCGCACAATTGAAAAGGCACGTTCCGCTTGCAACAGGCAAACCCAAAATGACAGTCATATCGACATTTTTTGTACTTTCGAGAATTTTCTCGAAAGCTCTCAGACTTCTTTCCAAAAGTGCATTGTTAAAAAACAAATCCGCACAAGTATATGACGTAACGGAAAGCTCGGGTGTAACCAAAACTTTCACATCTTTTTCCGCTGCCTGTGCGATAATTTTCAAAATTTCTTCGCTGTTAAATTCGGGGTCGGCAACCTTAAGCTTCAAACTCGCTGCCGCAACCCTCAAAAATGAATTGCTCATACCTATCAACTCCCTAATTATATAGTATAATTATAATCCCGATAAAAATTTATTTCAATATATTTTGCCTCAAATCGGAATTTTTTATAAATTGTACATTAATATTAAAAAAAACACCCATTAATTTTACTGTTAGCATATTGACCTTAATCACAATAAGCGGTATAATTTTTATAAACGGAAAATTTATCGAAGGAGAATTAATATGTCACTTCCCAACGACCCTATTATTCTTTTATCATACATTAACACACAGCTTCGTGATAATTATTCATCGCTTGACGACCTCTGTAAATCGCTTGGCGTAAACTCGGAGGAAATCAAAAATAAGCTCTCTTCCGTTAATTATGAATATGACAGCAATCTCAACAAATTTGTATAAAATATTACCTACCTACTGCAAAAGCTCGGCGATAAAACCGAGCTTTTTGTTTTGTATATTTTCGCAGTGATTATTTTACCATTTCAAATAAATCTTCTTCCGATATAATTGTAATACCGAGATTTTGAGCCTTGACAAGCTTGCTTCCTGCTTCCTCGCCTGCAAGGACATAATCTGTCTTTTTCGACACGCTTGAAGAAACTTTTCCGCCGTTATCCTCAATAATCTTAGCCGCCTGACTTCTTTTCAAGGTCGGAAGAGTACCTGTGAGTACAAACGTTTTTCCTTTGAAAATATCATTCTTTTTCTCGGCAACAGGCTCTGTGAGCTTCAATCCCAAAGCTCTGAACTCGTCAATCATTTCGGCGGTTTTCGGCAACGCAAAATACTGTACAACGCTTTGTGCCATAACAGAACCGATACCGTCAATTTCAACTATGGAATCTATATCGGCTTTCATCAGGTCATCAATCGTATTGAATTTATCGCACAAAAGCTTCGCCGCTTTCTGACCGACAAGTCTTATGCCAAGACCCGTGACAAGCCTGCTCAAATCGTTCTGCTTTGACTTCTCGACAGCATTCAGAATATTGGCTGCGGACTGCTCGCCCATTCTTTCAAGGCTGCTGATATCCTCTGATTTCAGTTTATACAAATCTACGGGAGATTTCACCAAATCATTTGAAACAAGCATTTCCAAAACAGCGGGACCCAGACCGTCAATATCCATTGCATTCCTTGAAACAAAGTGAATCAGATTTCTCATAAGCTGTGCAGGACAAGCCGTATTCGTACATCTGACAGCCGCATCGCCCTCTTCACGGCTCACGGGAGAACCGCATGACGGACAAGTTTTCGGCATTTCAAACGGCACTGTATTTTCTCCACGCTCTTTAAGAGATACAACCTCGGGAATAATTTCGCCTGCTTTTCTGAGAATAACTTTGTCACCGATACGGATATCCTTTTCTTTAATGAAATCCTCGTTGTGAAGTGTTGCACGGCTTACGGTAGTACCTGCAAGCAAAATCGGGTCAAAAATTCCCGTCGGAGTTAGCACACCTGTTCTGCCGACATTAATTTCAACATCACGGAGTACGGTTTCTTTCTCCTCGGGCGGATATTTATACGCTTCTGCCCAGCGTGGAAATTTCGCCGTACTGCCAAGCTCCTCACGGTCGGAAAAAGAATCAACCTTTACTACCGCACCGTCAATTGGGAAATCAAAGTCGCCTCTTGTGTTTCCGATATGCTCGATTTCCTTTATGACATCTTCGATATTATTGAACTTATTGTAAAACGGTGCAGTCGGGAATCCCAACTCGGCAAGAAAATCTATCGACTGTTTATGACCGTCAAGCTCTACTCCCTCTATCTGCTGAATATTGAACACAAAAATATCAAGATTACGCTGTGCCGTGATTTTTGAATCTTTCTGACGAAGCGAACCTGCCGCCGCATTTCTCGGATTTTTGGACGGCTTCTCCTCGTGTTCCTCTTGATATTTCAGCAAGTTCAGAAAACTCTCGTTTGACATATAAACCTCGCCCCTGACCTCCAGATAGTCAACAGGCTTTGAAAGTCGGTGCGGAAGAGATTTTATCGTTTTGAGATTATTCGTAATATCCTCGCCTACTCTGCCATCACCTCGTGTTGAACCACGGACAAAAATACCGTTTCGGTACTCCGCCGACACGGAAAGACCGTCAAACTTCGGCTCAACAACATAGGCAGGATTATTCACAACATCACGAACCTTACGGTCAAAGTCACGAAGCTCCTCAAAAGAAAACGAATCGTGAAGACTCTCCATAGGAACAATATGCTCTACAGGTGAAAATTTTTCCGCTCTCTCTCCGCCGACACGCTGAGTCGGGGAATCCTCTTTAATGAGGTTAGGAAATTCGTCCTCGATTTGTTCAAGCTCCCTCAGCAGCATATCATATTCATAGTCGCTTATTTCGGGTTCATCTTGGTTGTAATATCTGTTGTTGTGGTATTTAAGCTCTTTTGAAAGCTCCTCTGCCCTTGCTTTCGCTTTTTCAAAATCCATATCTCTCACCACACCTTATTATTTCTTATTCACTACAGAAGTATTCTTTTCTCTTAAATATGTTGATTCCAAATCTGCGAGATGAAGCTTCACCGCAAGCGGATATTTTTCAAAAGTCTGACTGAGATAATAACCGTTCGGGTCGTCAAAGCTGCCCATATGCCAACGAATTGCGATAGCCTCGGCAGGCTTTAATCTCATAAAACGCTCAATTAAAAACACAGATTTTTCCCCGTGACCGTAAGGGAATTTATCCTCGATAGCATAATAAGGAACTTTCTCCCATTTGCCTGTTTCATCATTCTTGACGTTACGGGTTGACACTTTGTAAAATTCAGCCTTGCACAAATCATGAAGCAACGCACAAATTGTGAAGCTTTCAAGGCTGTCCTTGCCCTCTTCAAAATGCTTTTCAACCATAGTATTAAAAACACTAAGACTGTGCATTACAAGACCTTCGGGGCAGGCACAATGATATTTTGTACTTGCGGGAGCTGTGAAAAAATCTGTTTTCAGCATCCAATCCAGAAGCTCCTTTGCCCCCTGACGGTTGACGTTTTCTTCAAAAAGAGATATAAATTCTTCCTTGTAACCCATTAGAACCTCCGTAAAATTATATTATTAGAAGGCACCCTTGCGGATGCCTTCCGTTATAATAAGAATATTAATTACCGTAGTTAAAAATTACTCGGCAGCTTCTTCAGCTACAGGCTCATCATTGAGCAAAGCCTTGATAGAAAGAGAAACTCTCTTCTTCTCGGTGTCAATTTCTGTAATCTTAGCCTTTACAACCTGACCAACCTTAAGCTCGTCCTGCGGCTTCTCGATTCTGCGGTTAGCAATCTGAGAAATGTGGATAAGACCCTTAACGCCAGGAATGATAACAGCAAATGCACCGAATGTGCTCATACCGTCGATTGTAACATCAATGATGTCATCAACATTAAAGTTAGATGTGAACTTGTTCCACGGATTATCCTCGTCTTTTCTGTAGCCGAGAGAGATGTTACCCTTTTCGGTATCAATGCCCTTAACGTAAACCTCAACTGTATCGCCAACGTTTACAACCTCTGACGGGTGCTTAATTCTTGTCCATGAAAGCTCCGAAATGTGAATCATACCGTCTACACCGCCGATGTCAACAAATGCACCGTAGCTTGTAAGTGACTTAACAGTACCTGTATACTTCTTGCCAACCTCAACAGAGTTCCAGAATGCTTCCTTTGCAGCTTTCTCTTTCTCTCTGAGAACGGAACGGATTGAGCCTACAGCTCTTCTTCTCTGCTTGTTGATTTCCAAAAGACGGAACTCAACGTCTTTCTTAAGCAAGTTCTCCAAAGACTCGCCTCTTGTTGCTGTTGCCTGAGATGCAGGGATAAATACTCTGATTGCGTTGGAAACAGCGATTACGCCGCCCTTAACAACCTCTGTAACTGTACCTGTGAGAACCTCTTCGTTCTCAAGAGCCTTCTCGAAAACGTCCCAACCCTTAGTTGCGTCCACACGCTTCTTGGAGAGCATAATCATACCCTCTTGGTCATTGGTACGCATAATGAGAAGCTCAAGCTCGTCACCAATCTTAACAACATCTTCTGGTTTAGCATTGGGGTCGTTGGAGAGTTCAGCGGCAGGAATGTAACCTGTCTGCTTTCTGTCAAGGTCAACATAAACGGCATTAGGCTCAATGCTTACAACAACACCGTGTACCCTATCGTTTGTATTTAAATTTTTGAGGGACTCTTCCAACATTTCCTCAAAGTTCTGCTCTGCTGCGTTTTCAACTACTTCACCGGATTTAACACTCATTCTATCCAGTACCTCCTTAATTATACTTGCCGGTGTTGATGCCCCGGCAGTAATGCCTATTTTATCGTCCTCCCGGAAAGAAATGTGCTCAAGCTCGGCAGCAGTTTCAATCAGATAAGTTCTTTCACAAAACTTACTGCATATTTTATACAGCTTGTTCGTATTGGAACTGTGATGTCCACCAATTACAATCATTAAATCAGATGTATTTGCCAACTCATACGCATCAATTTGTCTTTGTGAGGTCGCATTACATATTGTATCAAAAAAATTCGACTTTGTACATACTTTTTCCAAAATTTTTAAACATTTTTTCCATTCCTGAATATCAAAAGTAGTTTGAGCAACAACACAAACTTCCTCATTTTGCAATTCGGGAAATTTTTCTGTCAATGCCATTAACTCCTGTTCGTTCTGAAAGGTATAAACCTTGCCGTTACAATGTCCCATAATGCCTTTAATTTCGGGGTGTTCACTGTTGCCGGCAATCAAAATGGTTTTACCCTCTTCCGATTGTTTTGAAACTATCTTATGAATTTTCGTAACAAACGGACACGTGGCATCAACATAGTTTATATTTTCTTTTTGAAGAAAATTGTACACATCACGGCTCACACCGTGAGAGCGAATTACAAGCGTTCTGTCTTTTGAAGCTTCAACAGGCTCGTTTACGACAGTAACGCCTTTTTCCGCAAGTTCGTTTACAACCTGCGTATTATGTATTATCGGTCCGAGGGTGCTGACTGCCTTTCCGGAGTCAACAAGGTCATTAACCATATCCACGGCACGATTAACACCAAAACAAAATCCTGCACTTTCCGCAACTCTTATTTCCATTTAAAATCAACTCTTACCTTCAAATTCTGCCGTATGCTTTGCACGAAGCTCGGCAATTTTCCCCATTACAATTTCTCCGGCAGCACGATACTCCTTTATATTACCCTCAACCAAACCGAGGTCTTCACAGGTAAGCGGCTTGCCGTAAGAAATTTTTATCTTTTTAAACGGTTTCACAAACACCGATTTACATGTAATACAACATGGCACAATCGGCTTTTTTGTTGCAAAAGCTATACGAAGTGCACCGGAATGAGGCTTACCGAGATTTCCCGTTTTTGAACGTGTACCCTCGATAAAAATACCCAAACAGTTCTCATCATTTAAAAGCTCCTCCGCTGTTCCGACAGCTTTACCGCCGTCATGACCTCTGTCAACAGGGAACGCACCACAATTTCTGATTATAGCTGCAAAAAGCTTATTTTTGAAAAGCTCTTTTTTAGCCATAAAATGCAGCAGACGATTTTGAGTTGCGTTAATCAAAACAGGGTCGAGATTGGAAATGTGATTACTGCACACAATCATACCTTCGTCCTCGGGCAGGGAACATCCGTTTTCAACCTCATAAGGATAAAAAATTTTCAGAAAAACCGAACCCAATGTCTTTATAATATGATACGTGACAGGTTTCTTTTTCATATCTTCGCCTCAATCACTTCCGTAATTTTTTGAACGGATTCATCAAAGTTCAAATCAGAAGTATCCACCAGCACAGAATCCTCTGCCGGTTTAAGCGGAGCAATCTCACGATGCTCGTCCTGATAATCCCTTTTGATTATATCCTCTATTATATCATTATACACTATATTTTCATTTTTTTCAAGTAATTCTTTATATCTTCTTTCGGCTCTTTTTTGGGGAGAAGCCGTCAAAAATATCTTAACATCTGCATTTGGAAGAACTACAGTACCTATATCTCTGCCGTCCATAATAACGTTGTTTTCAGCGGCGATTTGTCTTTGCAAACCCAGCAAAAAACTGCGTATAATCGGCATTTTCGAGATGTTTGAAGCTCCCATTGATACCTCTTCCGTGCGAATAGAACCGGTAATATTTTCATCATTTACGAAGACGGATTGAACTCCGTTAATGTGCTTAATTTTCACATTCGTCGTTTTTAACAAATTTTCAATCGAAATTTCGTCACCTAAATTTATGCCGTTTTTTATAAAAGTATATGCCAAAGCACGGTATAAAGCACCGGTATCAACGTGAATAAAGCCGAGCTTTTTGGCAACCGTTTTTGAAATCGAACTCTTGCCCGCACCTGACGGACCGTCTATAGCTACCGATATCATAATATCACCTCTATTTTTTTCCTAACACGTGAAGGAGCTTTTTTTAATTCTTCTTCACGTACCCGACCAATACTTTATTATTAAAATTAATTTGGGGTCGGGTATATTGATTTTCCGGCAAGATAACCCGTAGAAAAAGCTATCTGCAAATTAAAGCCGCCTGTATATGCATCTACATCAATTACTTCTCCCGAAAAATATAAATTTTCCAGAAGTTTTGACTGCATAGTCTTAGGGTCAATTTCCTTAACCTTAACTCCGCCCGAAGTAACAATTGCTTCGGCTATCGGTCGAAATTCTTTAAACGTGAGCGTCAAATTTTTAATCACTGTAAGCAGCTTTCTGCGTTCCGTTTTTGTGATTTCGTTGCACTTTTTGTGCGGTTCTATCTCCGCAAGCTTAACTGTAACGGGAATAAGCTTTTTCGGCAGCAAATCTCCCAATGAATTGATAATATCTTTATTAATATATTTTTCAAAATCCTTTTGAATACGCTTGTCAAGCTGTTCTTCGGTCAAGGCAGGCTTCAAATCTATTGTAAGGGTATACTCCGTGCATTTTTTCAGATTCATATGTGAGCTTGCACTGAGTACTATAGGACCCGAAATACCAAAATGTGTGAAAATCATCTCGCCAAAATCCGAGAATATTTCTTTATTTTTATTATTTTTAACCTTTAAGGAAACATTTTTCAGTGACAAACCTTGAAGCTCACTGCACCACTTTTCATTCACAACTATCGGAACAAGCGACGGCACAGGCTCAACTATCGTATGTCCTGCCTGTTTTGCAAGCGTATAACCGTAACCGTCCGAACCTGTCTGCGGATATGAACAGCCGCCGCAGGCTATCACCACGGAATCAGCACGGTATTCTTTGTTATCGGTTTTTACACCGAGTAACTTTTGATTTTCAATAACTAAATCTGTGACATTTTCGTTTATCAATCTTATGTGAAGATTTCTTATCAATTTAAAAAGTGCGTCGATAATATCCATAGATTTATCCGACTGCGGAAAGACCCTGTTGCCACGCTCGGTTTTAAGCGGAACACCGTTTTCCTCAAAGAAAACCATTGTATCCTGCGGTGTAAAAGCTGCGAACGCACTGTATAAAAAACGACTGTTTGTAGGAATTGAAGACATAAATGTATCACGGTCGCAATTATTTGTAACATTACAGCGACCTTTGCCGGTGATTAAAATTTTCCTGCCAATCTTGGGGTTTCTGTCAAAGAGTGTAACATTCATACCTCTTTTAGCTGCTGTTATCGCAGCCATACACCCTGACGCACCTGCACCTACAACTATTACAGTTTTGTTATTATTCATCGGCTTTTATCTCTCCGTTTTTAATATATAAATCGTATCTGTCCCAGATACTTTCAAGCTGCTTGAAAGTCTGGGTAACCTCGTCACGCTTCTGTTCGACGGTTGCAACAATAAGAGCGTTAATCAGACTGAGCGGTGCGACAAGCGAATCAACCACAGATGCCATATCACTTTTAGCAATCAAAACACAGTCCGAAATATTTGTAACAGGCGAAGTCATACTGTCGGTTATTGCAATCACATATGCCCCCTGCTGTGAAGCAAACTGCATCGCTTCCATAGTGGAAGACGAATATCTCGGAAAGCTTATGCCAATCATAACATCTTGTTTATCAATCCTGAACAATTGCTCATACATTTGAGTTTTGCTTGTAGTTTCAATAATTTTTACGTTGCCGAAAATAAGCTCAAAGTAGTAACCTAAAAACCTTGCAAGTGCAAATGAACTTTTCACCGCAAAAATGTAAATCGTTCTCGCATTCACAATTGAGTCAACGGCACGCACAAAGGAATCGCTGTTGTTTTCCTCCATAGTCTTTTTGATAAGCTTAATATCTTGGTTCAGAACGCTTGAAAGGACATCACCGTAATCAATTCTGTCGGAAGCGACATCAATTCTTTGTACGGAGGTCAACTTATCTCTAATCATTTCCTGCATAGCTTTCTGAAGCTCCGGATAGCCGTCATAGCCTATTTCGCTAGCAAATCTCACCACGGTGGATTCACTCACGCCCACCGTTTCGCCGAGCTTTGAAGCCGTCATATAAGCGGCTTTGTCATAATGGTCAATTATATATTCGGCAATCAATTTCTGCCTTTTTGAAAGTCCGCCCAGTGCGGAATCTATTCTGTCCAATAAATTTTGTATCATATCAACCTCGATACCATAAGTTATTATCTGTCATTCGTCTTCGTAAAATTCTTCGTCATCGTCCTCTTCGTCAAACAGCATATCGTCCTCTTCGTAATCATCTGCGATAATATGACCGTCCTCATACGCAACCTTTGGCAAAGGGTCAACCCGAACTGTCTGAGCGGTCGCATAGCCAAGACGAACAAGTCTGTCATTAACTTTTTCGCCCAGAAGAAGATAGATAACCGCAAAAATCGGCACACTCAGCAAAAGTCCCATAAACCCAAACAGACCTCCGCCGACAAGAACAGAAAACATAATCCAAAAACCCGAGATACCAAGCTGATTTCCGAGAATTTTCGGACCGATAAAGTTACCGTCAAGCTGCTGCAAAATTATTATAATGATACCGAAAACAAGAGCCTGAATCGGGTCAATCATAACAAGAAGAACCACTCCCGGCACAGCACCGATTATAGGACCGAAAAACGGAATGATGTTAGTAATTCCCACAATAACGCTCAAAAGCACGGCATACTCGATGTTACAAATTTTCATTGAAATAAAGCACAACAGTCCTATAATTGTAGAATCGATTATTTTACCGTAAAGGAATTTACCTACTTTATTATTACATAAATCAACTATTCGCAAAACTTTACCCAAATATTTCTGTGGAACAACAGAATAAGTAATCTTTTTAATTTGATTCATCAAAGTTTCTTTGTTTGCCAAATAATATATAGAAACGATTACACTGAGCAAGCTGTTATATACAACATTATATAAATTCTTTGTGAAGTCAAAAATATGAGGAAAAAGGTAATCCGTAACACCCGAAAAAATTGTATCCTGCCCTATAACGCTGTTTTCACCCAAACCCACTGTATATTGAGCGATAAAAGAGTTTATATCGGCGAAAATATCCGACATAAATTCATATTCAAAACCGAATTTAGCCGCAATTTTAAATACCCAACCTTGGAAAGATGTATAATATACACCGAAATTATCAACTACACCCTGTATACTGTTAGTTATCTGAGGAACCATAATACTTAACAAAAATATTACCACGGCAAACAAAATAGCGTACGACATAATTAAAGAGAGAGGTTTTCTCAGCTTGGCAAAAAATTCATCAATCCTGCCATTGCGTGCTTCGGGCGGCTTATCCATAAATTTGAAAGCTCTGTTCATAAAGAAAATATACGGAATATTCAGCACGTATGCAATAATAAATCCTACTAAAAACGGAGTCAGTACCGCAAATATATCTTTAAATACATTAGCTATAAATTCAAGTCTTGTCAGCAGCAAAACAACAATACCTGCAAATGTTATAAGCAGCACAATAGATTTGAATACATTTTTTGACAAACGAGAACCCTCCTTTCACATCTTAACTTCAAGCTTGCAAACTTATATAAATATATAATAAATCAAATTTTGGAAAATGTAAAGGGAAATAACAAATTTAATACTTATTTAGTAAAATCTTAATAAAATATCCTAAAATATTTTAAATTTTTTTCAAATATCAGAACAACGACATCTGATTTGATTCGGGCAAATCTCCGAATGCACCTACACCCTTAAGCATTTCGATAACCGTCTTTGAAACCTTAGATTTTGCCTGAATATCCTCAATGGAAAGGAAATCGCCTGTTTTTGCAACCTCTACCAAACTTTCGGCAGCAGCCTCACCCACTCCGGGCATTGATGAATAAGGAAGTCTTAAAGCACCGTCCTCAATCAGGAATTTCTTTGCTTCCGATTTATAAATGTTAATCGGCAGAACCTTAATGCCCCTTGCGAGCATTTCGTTCACAATCTGCAAGGTTGCTAGGTCTGTTTTTTCCTTTGCAGTAGCGGAATTGCCTTTATTGTTGATATCCCTTATTTTCTCCATAACGGCTTCCTTGCCGGCAAGTGCGGATTCGGCATCAAAACTTTCTCCACGAACCGTAAAATATGCGGCATAATACGCCAACGGTTTATGAACCTTATACCAACCCAGCCGAAGCGTTGAAATCATATAAGCGGCTGCATGAGCTTTCGGGAACATATATTTGATTTTCATGCAGGAATCAATGTACCATTGAGGTACGTTATGTTCTTTCATTGCGTTGATATGTTCTTCCGTGAGCAATTTTGTCGCCTTGCCCTTACGTACAATCTCCATAATTTTAAAAGCCATTTTTGGTTCAAGTCCCTTATGGAGCAAGTACGTCATAATGCTGTCACGAGTACCGATAACCTCCGAAATTGTACACGTGCCGTTTTTAATGAGGTCGGCGGCATTGCCAATCCAAACGTCCGTACCGTGAGAAAGTCCCGAAATCTGGAGCAAGTCGGAGAATGTTTTTGGCTGCGATTCGACAAGCATTTGACGAACAAAACTTGTACCCGATTCGGGCAGAGAGAACGTACCTGTCTGAGAATCGATATCCTCGGGTTTAACTCCGAGAGCCTCTGTTGAGGTGAACAGCGACATAACTTTTTCGTCACTCATTGAAACGTCCATAACGCTGATTCCCGTAAACTCTTCCAGATAATGGTAAATTGTGGGAACATCGTGACCGAGTTCGTCAAGTTTACAAATTGTATCGTGAATGGAATGGAAGTCGAAATGCGTTGTGATGTTGTCGGATTTCATATCGTTTGCAGGGTGCTGAATCGGACAGAAATCAAAAACGCTCATACCCCTCGGCACAACAACCATTCCGCCGGGGTGCTGACCCGTAGTTCGCTTAATTCCGGTACAGCCTGCGGCAAGTCTTTGCTCCTCCGCTTTGTGGAAAACTTTGCCCTTTTCTTCTGCGAATTTTTTCACATAGCCGAGAGCCGTTTTATCTGCGACAGTCGCAATCGTACCGGCTTTGAACACGTTTTCCTTACCGAAGAGAACCTCCGTATATCGGTGTGAATGTGATTGATACTCACCCGAGAAGTTAAGGTCGATATCAGGAACTTTATCGCCGTCAAAGCCGAGGAACGTTTCAAACGGAATTTCGTGACCGTCACGGTGATACGGAGTTCCGCACTTCGGACAGTCCTTTGCAGGCAGGTCAAAACCCGAACCGTAGCTGCCGTCGGTGATAAACTCGCTGTTCTTGCACTCGGGATTCGGACAGATATAATGCGGACACAGCGGATTAACCTCCGATATACCTGACATCGTTGCAACGAACGACGAACCTACCGAACCTCGTGAACCCACCAAATAACCGTGTGCTTCGGAATCCGCAACAAGCTTTTGAGCAGTCATATAAAGAACCGAGAATCCATGCTTTGTGATTGAACCCAATTCACGGTCAAGTCTTGCTTTAACTATTTCGGGAAGTGGGTCGCCGTACATTTTTTTAGCACGCTCCCATGTAATCGAGGTAAGCTGTTCCTCCGCACCGTCGATAAACGGCGGAAAATTACCGTCGGGAATAGGCTTGATTTGTTCAATCATATCGGCGATTTTGTTGGTATTTTCGACAACAATTTCATATGCCTTTTCCTCGCCCAGATACTCAAATTCTTTCAGCATTTCCTTAGTAGTTCTCAGGTAAAGCGGAGCTTGCTGGTCAGCATCGGTAAATCCTTTGCCGTGCATAATAATTTTACGGTACTCGGACATATGAGGGTCAAGGAAATGAACGTCACAGGTTGCAACGACAGGTTTCCCGAGGTCTTCGCCCAGTTTAATAACAGTTTTATTGAAATTGATAATATCGTCAACGGACTGGACGGTATTATTTCTCACCATAAACATATTATTACCCAATGGCTGTATTTCAAGATAATCGTAAAATGACGCTATTTCTTTTAGCTCTTCGTATGATTTTTCACCCTCAACAATTGCATGATAAAGTTCACCTATTTCACAGGCACTTCCCAAAAGAAGACCCTCTCTGTGACGCATAAGCACCGACTTGGGTATTCTAGGTCGTCTGAAAAAGTAGTTGAGATGACCGTAAGAAATAAGCTTATAGAGATTTCTCAATCCGGTAAGATTTTTCACAAGAATAATCTGATGATATGTTTTAAGTTTTTTAAGCTCCTCAAAGGGCATCATTGAACAGTTTTCGCAGATAACGTCCTCTCCCTCGTAAGGCTTGCTGAACTCGGATTTTGTATCGTCAACAAAGTAAGCTTCAGTACCGTAAATGACTTTGATGTTACCGCCTTTTGACTGTATAGCGTTAAGAGTGTTCATAGCTTCGGGGAAAGCCTGTGCGACACCGTGGTCGGTAATTGCAATCGCAGGCATACCCCACTCGTACGCACGGTTGATTAAATC
>CADCHW010000001.1 GCA_902801245.1 uncultured Ruminococcus sp. | reverse complement strand
CTTGGGGATATTTTTTCCATTACCTCCAAGGTCATCGGTGGGTTGGCTATACTTCCAGTTTTGGTATAAAATCAGTCTTATTCTGTGATTGAGCCAAGTTTTTTGATAAAATTCAAAACACCGGCAACGCCCTTAAAAACAAAGCCGCTCAACATTCCTATTGAATATCTGTAAGAAATCGCACCAAACAAATGTGCAAACACAACGAATGCTCTTAGATGTCCGTTCACGGTGACTTGTGCAAACAAAAAGCACATAACCGCCGTGCTTGACATAAAAATAATATCCTGTGCTATTACTGCGGATTTTGATTTAAAGCCAAGATAGCGAAGCAGTCTGTAAAAATCATAATATAAGCCTATAAATATTCCGAATACAAATGCAAAGTAAAATATTTCGCTTTGTCTGTAAACAGATAAATGCACAAAATCACCGCCTGACTGTTTTATCTGAAAAGCCGTTTAAAAATATTTTCGTTTGGTCGGTTATCCGTATAAACAAGTGACGAAATATATCCCTCAATCGCAAGCTCACCGCTCTCGGTGGAAAGCTTTGATATATTCAAATCGCTGCCTTGAATAGTCAGCTGACCGTAATCGGTATAAGCAACAACGGCTCTTTCGTCGAAACTGTCCACATCATTTACACCCGATACGGTAAGCTTCGACCTGTTATCAAGCATTATAACATTCGGTGATTTTGGTTTTTGTTCTGTCATAATTCACACTCCCACATAATGATAATATATATTATGCAGGAGTAATTTAAAATATTACTGCAAGACCTTGTACATCAAAGGAGCTTCCTCTTTTTTGGCATATTCATTTATGCTCACAACCTCTACTTTCAGCGGCTTCGCACCAAGCTGAACTTCAATCACATCTCCGACTTTCACCGCATAGGACGCTCTCTCGACCTTATCGTTCACAAGAACTCTGCCTGCGTCACAGGCTTCGTTTGCAACGGTTCTTCTTTTAATAATTCTTGATATTTTCAAATATTTATCCAATCGCATTTTATAATCCTCCGAATAAAATTCTGTGCAGACTTCAATAAAAAGCCTGCACTCGCTAAAATCATATAACGAAATTATTCTTCCTCGTCATCTGCACCCTTGCCGCCAACGGTTTCCTTAAAGGACTTACCAGGCTTGAATGCGGGAACCTTCTTCTCGGGAATCAAGGTTTCCTTATGAGTTCTCGGGTCAACGCCCTTTCTCTCCTTGCGTATTCTCTGCTCGAATGTTCCGAAGCCGATAAGCTGAACCTTCTCGCCCTTTGCGACAGCCTCAACAACAGTATCCAAAAATGCAGATACTATCTTCTCCGAATCCTTCTTTGTAGAGTTACTTTTCTCTGCAACTGCTGCGATTAATTCTGTTCTATTCATAATAAAAATCCTCCGTTTTACTGTTTTTATTTAAACAGTTTTTGTTTTATTTTTTAGCTTCATTCCAGAGGGAATCAAGCTCGGATAAACTTAAATCTTTCAAATCAACCCCGTTGTCGGCGGCTGATCTTTCCATTGCCGTAAATCGTGCAAGGAATTTTTCACAGGCATCATAAAGAGCCTTTTCGCTGTCAACACCTGCAAATCTTGCAACATTGACAACCGAAAACAGCAAATCGCCTATTTCCTCGGCTTTTGCGTTTTCATCTCCGCTTTCGCAAGCTGCCTTAACCTCGGCAAGCTCCTCTGTAACCTTTGCTGCGGCATCGTCAAGGCACTCGAAATCAAAGCCGACCTTTGCCGCTTTCTTCTGCATTTTTGACGCACGAATCAAGGACGGCAGCGACCTTGCAATACTATCCATAGCTTCGGACTGAGTGCTTTGCTCCTTGGTCTGCATTTTTATTTTATCCCAATTGTCAAGCACCTTATCTGTAGTGTCGGCATTCACATCACCGAACACGTGAGGGTGTCTGACAATCATTTTTTGACAGATGTCATTGGCTACATCGTGAATATCGAATACTCCCTTTTCACGTTCAATCTGTGCGTGAAATACAACCTGCAAGAGAACATCGCCCAGCTCCTCACGGAGAAGTGCCGTATCTTCATTGTCGATAGCTTCGATAACCTCGTATGTTTCCTCAATGAAATCCTGTCTGATAGACTTATGCGTCTGCTCCTTATCCCACGGACAGCCGTCGGGAAGCCTTAAGCATCTGACAACTTCAACAAGGTCGTCAAAGTCATACTTTTCCTTAAACTCAAACTCCATTTTTCAAAACTCCCGAATAATTCATTACAAATAGCTATTTTACCCTATTAAGTGATATTTTTCAAGCACAGTTACAATTTTGTTTCCTTTTGGAAGCATAATGATATCATTTTTGGTAATTGCTCTAAGTAAAAGCAGGAAAACAACATAAAAAATACACGCAATTATCACAGCAAGTATTGTTGAAACAGCTACCGGAAGAGCTCTTGAAATCATCTCGTACGATACCCAAGCCGACACCCCACAGATTATCGATGCAAGGAGCGGCTTTATAACAGCCACTTTAAAATTGGGAACTATTCCCGTTTCTTTTATCAAAACATATATAGATACAATTATTACGAACGTATAGCATAACAATGTTCCGATACTTCCGCCCTGAACGTTAATTTGAGGAATACCGCAGAAAATATAGTTTGAAACAACCTTAATTATCATACCGATTGTATAAAGCTTAAGCGGCATATCAACTCTTCCGACAGCTTGTAACATACTGCACATAGGAGTTGCGGCAGCGAACACAATAACGGCAATTCCCATTAATCTGAGAATATTAACAGAAATATCCACACCGTCCGTATAACCGTATACAACGTGCATAATCGGGTCGGCAAGCACGGCAAGACCAAGACCTGCCGGAATTGTGAATACAAACGTCACTCTCATAACGGTTTCAATACTGTTTTTCAAATAATCTCTGCTGCCCTTTGTGTAAGCGTCCGTGACGTTAGGCATAGCCGTAGTACCGAATGCCTGAGTAACTGTAACAACAAGGTTCATAATAGTAAGAGCATACCCATAGCAACCCCAAAGGTATGTATGAACTACTCCGCCGTCTACATACTCTGTAGGGATTAATTTACCGTACTGACTAAGCAGTGCTTGTGGATTTTTCATCATCATAGTGATAATTCGTCTTTGAATAAGTGCAGAGTCAACCGTACCGGCGGCGGTCATAATAAGAGCACCCAGACCTATAGGAATTGCGGTGTGCAAAAGTGTACCGAATGTATCTTTTTTACTTCTCGGACGCGGTGAATTTCTAAGCATCTCCTCAGTGATACCGTCACCTTTGATTTTGTAACGCAGGAAGATGTACATAAAGCTCAGGAACGAACCCAATGTAATACCGAAAATTGCTGCTGCAACGGAATATTTTAAAAGGTCGTTTTTATCCGTTATGCCGAAAAGCTTCTCGCCGTAGTTCATCACAAAATACGCAAAGGAATAACCTACCGAGAGCTTTACAAACGCTTCTACAATCTCCGAAATAGAAGTAGGCACCATATTCCTCATACCCTCGTAATAACCTCTGTAGGCGGATACAAGGCAGCCGAAAAAGATAGCGGGAGCAAGCACCAGCATAGAAATAAAGGAGTCTGGGGCATCAATTATTCTTACGTAAAAAAAACTGAACAAAATCATCAAAAGGAAACACACTATACCCGAAATAATAAAGAACGGTACAGCAACGTCTTTTATACGCTTTATATCCTTATATCTTCCCTTTGACATATTTTCGGACACCATTCTGGAAACCGCAATCGGGAATCCTGCCGACGCAAGCGTGAATAACGGAGTGTACAATTCATAGGCATTATTGAGCAAACCTGCACCGACTTCTCCGTAAAGTCTTGATAAGCTTACCTTATAGAGCATTCCGATTACTTTTACCACCAAAAGACAAAATGATAAAATCGCCGCACCAAGTATAAAGCTTTGGTTTTTATTCGCCTTATTCTTTTTCTTCAAACAAACTCCTCTTTTCAAATACTTTATCTCTAAAACTTTAATATTATTAAACCAAACTAAAGGTAATACGTTACATATGCAACGTATTACCTTTATAGATTATTAACGCAAAAAATTATTCGTCTGCCTTATTTTCGTCCTGCGGCTCGGGAGCTGCTTCGTCTACAGCCTCGGCTTCCGACGGCTTTTCCTCCTTTGCAGCCGGCTGAGAGCCTACTGTGTAGGTGTTGCTGAAATCAAGGGAAGTTCCGCACTTCTTGCAGAAAAGGCTGTCGCTTGAATTTGTGCAGGCACATCTGGGGCAAACAAGCTTGCCGTTTGTTGCGTTCAAAGTATCCTGCAAAGTCTTAAGCTCGCTGATAAGAACCGTAATCTCGCCAACGTACTGATTAACAACAGAGGGGTCTGTGTTGCCCGACTCGTGCGTATCATAAATGTATCTGCCGAGTGTTTCAAACTGAGCGGAAATCTTGTTCTTAAGCTCCGCCGACGAAACTACCACCTTAGATCTGTCTACAACATCATTAGCCATTTTGCCAACTGTGTCAAATGCAGCAGCTGCGTTTACGATTACGTCATCTAAAAAACTCATTTTAAAAATCCTCCTTTTTTCTACTTTGATAAATTCTACTAATTACAATTGCAAATATAAAATGCGAATACATTATAACACTTTTAAGCAGTAAAATATAGAATAAAATGTAAATTTTTTATGACATTTAACATTTCTGTATTTTGCCCAAAAAGCGATATAAATATTTGTTAATACTTATACTTTCCGTTACCCAAAAATTCACGCATAAGCGAATTTTCCGGCACATACTTTTCGGAAATGGAGCTAAATTTCGCTGCACGTTCAATAAGATATTGTGCATAGGCATATTCCTCGCTTGATTCCAAAACCTCTTTTAATATAGGTACAGCTTCCGCTGCGGTAATGCACGGTTCATAAATATGAATTGAATTAATTGTAATATCTCCCGAATATTTATACGGTACAATATATTTTTTCTCTCCGAACAGGACATTTTCCCACATTCCTAGAGTATGTTCCGCAGTGCTGCCCCTGAATTTGTAGTCACGCACAATGCGTCTGAAGAGCCGCAGCTCGGCGGCAGTGAGTAAGTAGCCTGTATGTCCGGCTTCTCTTATTCCCTGCTTTACGCTTATGTAAATTTTTTTAAGACCCGTAACGGACTTTATATGCTTTGTAAAAATCGGGTTGAGTGCGTGAATACCCTCTATTATTGCGATAGAATCGCCGTTAAGGTTAATTCTTACGGTTTCATCTTTAGGGCGGCTTGCTGCGAAGTCGAATTGTGCAATATCGCACTGTCCGTACTGTAAAAGATTTGAAATGCACTCCTCTATCAGCGGAATATTCAAAGCATTAACCGATTCAAAATCGGGTTTACCCTCCGGAGTTCTCGGAACCTTTTCCTCTCCCATATAAAAATTATCCATTGAGATAATCTCCGAGCCGCTGCCGAAATTTGCAAGCTCCTCCTGAAGCATATGAGCCGTTGTGGTTTTTCCCGAAGCGGACGGTCCCGCAAGCATAATTACTTTACAGCGGTGCTTTGAGTTTAAAATACCTTTGGCAATTTCCCTTATGTCATCTCTGTAAGCATTTTCCGCCATAAGCACAAACCCCTCGGGGTCTTTTTCGGCATACTTATTGATTTTATCCAAAGTGAGTGCATATCTTCGGTATGAATTAACTATGGTCTGCATAGAAAGACTCAATCCTTTCCTTGCGTTTTAAAATTTCTTCAAAGCTATTTATATATTCGTATGGATATTTGTAGTTAAATATGCGTTCAAGACAATCGGTTTTACTGTCCTTAAGCTTACTGACAGCACCCGCACCGCAAGCAAGAATTGTATGTGTTTCGTCCATAATGAACACATTGTAAATACCCTCTTTGCCGACCTTAGACCAGCCTGTGTTCTCCATATTGCCAACCATACGGCTTTGACGATAGAGATAATACGGATAGTATTTGTTCTCGTGAAGCTTTTTATTGGCATACGAAAGCATTTGTGCTGTAGTTTCGGCTTCCTGTTTATCAAGAGTTTTTCCGTTCATAGTAAGTGTGGACGCACGTTTCATAGAAAGTGTATGAACGGTTATACTCTCGGGCGAAAGCTCTGTGATTTTATCGAGAGTTGACTTAAAGCTCTCAAATGTATCACCGGGCAAGCCTACAATCAAGTCCATATTAATATGATTGAAATTATATTTATGTGCTAAATCAAAGGTTGATATAACCTGTTCTGCGGTGTGTCGTCTGCCGATATTTTTCAGAACCTCGTCATTTAGAGTTTGTGGATTTATGCTGATTCTGTCCACTCCGCATTCCGAAATCGCTTTAAGCTTATCTTCTGTAATGGTGTCGGGACGACCTGCTTCAACGGTAAATTCACGGCAATTTGACAAGTCGAAATGTTCATTCACTGTTGTGAGAACCTTTCTCATCTGTTCGGCACTGAGAGTTGTGGGAGTACCTCCGCCCATATACACCGATTCAAGCCTAAGATTAAGCATTTTAGCATACTCCGCCGTTGCTTTCAGTTCATTGCACAACAGCTCAACATACGGTTCAACCAGATGTTTTGTCCTCTCGACCGAAGCCGATACAAACGAACAATAGCTGCATCGGCTCGGGCAGAACGGAATTGAAATATACAAACTGTAGGAATTATCCTTTGACAATTCCAGAATAGCCCGTTCGTTCTTTTCCGTTTCAATTGTAAGGTCTGTTTTTTCCTTGCTGACTTTAAACTTATTGATAAAATAATCGACAGCATAGTCAAAACTATGTTCCTTGGCAAGTTTTCTGAAAAGCTTAATCGGACGAACTCCCGTGAGAACTCCCCACGGCGGAGTAACATCTGTAAGCTTAGTAAAATGCTCAAAAAGCATTAATGCCATTTCAAGCTCCAAATTATCGTTATCGGCAGAAAATGTTTTTTCGGAACCTTCGTGATATTCGTCAATATTAACATCTACAAATATTTTTACATTATTATCATTTTTTGTTAGTGCCGTATATACATACGGAGGTACTAATGTTTCGGGAATATCCTTGAATACTTCAAGCTTTGTATTCGGGAAAAACAGTCTTGTGAGATTTTCCGCTTCATAATGAAATGTATGGTTATTAATATATATTATCATAAAAATTATTTCCTATATAGGGATTATATTTTCGTTCGCTGTCAAGAGTGGTTGACATATCGTGACCGGGATATACGGTATAGTTTCCTTTGAGATTTGCAAGCTTATTCAGTGAATCAAGCATAGCTTTTTCATCGCCTGTCGGGAAGTCTGTCCTGCCGTGAGAGCGGTAAAAGAGAGTATCGCCCGAAAAAATCTTATCATCGCATACAAAACAGACAGAGCCGCTTGTATGCCCAGGTGTGGAAATTACGGTAAACACACTTTCACCGAGAGTTATTTTATCGCCGTCATGAAGTGCTATATCCGACTTTATATCTTCAAGCGGCTTGGCAGTAAAAAACTTTGAAAGATTCAAAACCGAATTGCTCAAAAGCGGAACATCATTTTCCGATATCGCAACTTCGGCTTTATTGTTTGTTTTTGCAAGCAATTCATTCGTGCCGCCGATATGGTCGTAATGACCGTGGGTTAAAAGCACCAGCTTTACTTTATCGTAACCGATTTTTGAAAGTGCCTTGTCAAGTTTTGGACTGAACTCACCGGGGTCGATAACGGCACAGTCGCCTGTAACTTCATCTGTAACAATATAGCAGTTTGTGGCAAGCTCCGTAACCTGTACGGATTCAACATTTATCATTTTATCACCTACTTATTTCAAATCGTTCGTATCTACAACAAGAGTAACCGGACCGTCATTGAGAAGCGAAACTTTCATATCCGCACCGAAAATTCCCTTTTGAACATTGTCAATGCCGTTATCACTTATCTTTTTGCAGAAGTACTCATAAAGCGGTTCTGCCTTATCGGGACGTGCCGCCGAGAAAAAGCTAGGTCGTCTTCCGTGGCTGCAATCGCCGTAAAGTGTGAAATTTGAAATTACCAGAACAGAACCTCCGATATCTTCAAGCGACAAATTCATCTTGTCGTTTTCGTCCGTAAAGATTCTAAGCTTTGCGATTTTGGCAGCGAGGGTATCGGCATCGTTTTCGGTGTCGTTTTCGTGAACACCGAGAAGAATTAATAATCCTCTGTCAATTTTGCCCACGGTTTCACCGTCTACAGCAACCTCCGCATATGTTACTCTTTGAACAACAGCTTTCAAGCCATTCACTCCTATTAAAAATAATTTGTAGCTGTACAGTTAAAATTAACGCTGTTGCCTTTGTTGGTTTGTACGGATAGATACATTTTTGTATATGCTTTTATTTTTGTTTTCTAAGCATAGTTTGTTTAATTTCGCTGAGGGTAGTTTATTTTTCTACAATAATTTGTTTCGTCAGCGAGCGGGGCTCTGCCCCTGCACCCCGCAAGCTTTAAAAAGCTTGACCAAACTTTAAATGGTAAACCTTATCTGTTTGTTCTTTCAACCGAAATAACTCCTCTTACCGAACTAAGACGTGAAATAATGTCACGAAGATGTGACTTATTCTTAACGGTAATGTCAAATGTCACCATGGCAAGACCGTTACCTATGTTCTTTGAACTCATATTATGAATATTGATGTGCATATTTCCGAGCTGACCTGCCAAATCGGCAACAAGCCCCGTTCTGTCGTATGCCTGAATTTCAACTACCGTTCTGAAAGAGTTGCTGATAGAATCCGACCACCTTGCGGAAATCCAGCGTGTGGGGTCTTCGGCATCTTCAATGTTCTTCGGAACATTCAAACAAGTTCTCTTATGAACGGAAATTCCGTGACCCTTTGTAATAAAGGCGATAATGTCGTCACCCGGAAGAGGTGTACAGCATTTTGAAAGCTTAATGTCAACATCGTCCATACCGTCGATTATTACACCGCTCTTTGAAATCTTCGTTTTAGGCTTATCTTCAACAATCGGGACAACATATTCTTCTTCAATGCCCTCTGCCTTTTTCCGCTCTTCGAGAATCTTTGTATACTCTTCTTTCATTCTCGGCATAAGCTTCCAAAGAACAGTTCCGCCGTAGCTGATAGATGCGTAAAAATGCTCCATTGACGGAATATTTTTCTTACGGAGAATAGGTTCCATCATAATTTCAAGCTCTTTCTCGTTAAGTTCGAAGCCGTTCTTCTTACATTCCTTTTCAAACTCAGCCTTACCCAGAACAATATTCTCTTCACGTTTTTCACGCTTGAACCACTGCCTGATTTTATTTCTTGCGTCGCTTGTCTTGACGATTTTAAGCCAATCACGGCTGGGACCTACAGACCCCTCTTTACCTGTGATAATTTCGATAATGTCACCTGTTTTAACCACATAGTCAATCGGTACAATTCTGTAATTGGCTTTAGCACCAAGCATTCGGTTTCCGACTGCACTGTGAATTGCATAGGCAACATCAATCACGGTCGAACCCATAGGAAGATTAATCAATTCACCCTTTGGAGTATAAACAAATACTTCATCGGAGGAAAGGTCTGTTTTAATATCCTTGATAAGTCTTGTCGGGTCGTGGTTGTCCGCCTGATTTTCAAGCATCTGTCTAATCCAAGCAAGCTGTTCGTCCATGGAACTCTTATTCGACATACCCAGCTTGTACTTCCAATGTGCGGCAATACCGTATTCGGCAGTTTGGTGCATTTCCTGAGTTCTTATCTGAACTTCAAAAGGAACACCGTCCGAGCCTATAACGGTTGTATGAAGCGAACGATATAGATTAGGCTTCGGGGTTGAAATGTAATCTTTGAAACGGTTTGGAAGCGGCTGGAACATATCGTGGATAATTCCCAATACATTGTAACAGTCAACAACTGTATCCACAATTACTCGAACAGCGTAAATATCATAAATCTCCTCAAGCGACTTTCCCTGAATAATAAGCTTCTTGTAAATGCCGTGAATACTTTTAACACGACCGCTTACCTTAGCGTCTTTGATGTACTCCGAAACACGTGCGGATATCTGTTCCATAATCTTATTGATAAAACCTTGACCGTCCGACATAATATTCTGAAGATGTGTTTCAATCTCCTTATAGCCTACGGGGTCGAGATATTGAAGCGACAAGTCCTCCATTTCGTCCTTAATAGCCTTAATACCAAGACGGTGAGCTATCGGAGCAAAAACCTCCATAGTTTCAAGGGCGATATCTCTTCTCTTCTGCTCTTTCATACAATCGATTGTACGCATATTGTGAAGTCTGTCGGCAAGCTTAATAATAATAACTCTGATGTCGTCCGCCATAGCAATGAGCATTTTTCTGACATTCTCCGCCTGACGCTCTTCACGTGATGTATAGGCAATCTTGCTGATTTTTGTAACACCGTTGACAAGATGAGCCACATCAGCTCCGAACTGTGCCGTTACCTCTTCAATGGTTACGGGAGTATCTTCAACAACATCGTGCAGCAATGCAGCAACTACCGAATCGGTATCCATACCCAAATCTACGACTATACAGGCTACTGAGGTCGGGTGCAGAATGTACGGCACACCCGAAATTCTTCTCTGGTCACCGTGCATTTTCTCCGCTAAACGGTAAGCTCTTTCAATCTTTTCAAGGTCATAATCGGCGGGACTTTTATTCAAAAGCTCACAAAGTTCCTCATAGTCCTGATAATACTTTCTGTTTGCAGCCATAATAAACACACCTCTGTATCCAATTATTCTATACTAAACCTTTCAAAACATTTGCCGAAAGGATATCCACCTTGGGCGGATTTTTTACCACCTCTATATTAAGCTTTGAATTTGTAGGGTTCATCGTGATAAGATTAAGCTCTTTCATAACTTCGAGAATAAGCATAAGCTTTCCGTAATTGATTTTATCGTTATTTATTCTGTAATGCAAAATATCGGGAGCAAATTTAAAGCCGCCGTTATTTCTTAAAAATTTGTACACAACAACAAAATCGTCACGTGTTACCAAAAGTTCGTTTTTCATTTCATCGGTTACGGGCTTACCCAACATAAATTCTTCAAATATCCGTCTGCTTTTCAAATGTGCCTCATAATCAATATTGGCGAAGCAAATATCTTTACCGTAAATCGACAGCTCGGTTTTGTTATTATACTCATTTGTTCCGAGAGTAGCCGCAATATTCAGCAAATCTCCCTTAACATACGGGAAATCCTCCTGTCTTGTTTTGAAAAACAAAACCTGAATCTCGGGGCAGTTTCTGGAAACAAACACTTTTAAATGTTTCCCCCCCGACATAGACAACGTACCGCACAGTGTTACATTGTAAAATCCGAATACGGGATCGGGATTATCCGTACCGTACGGCTCAAGATATGAAGCAAGGCTTTGTGCCTTATCCAAGCTAACTGTGGCAGGATTAAGCTTGCAGACAATATTAACCTCCGGAAAAAACGTACTTGACAAGCTATCCGCATACTCGTTTATTTTATCTCTGAACGCCGGAATATTTTTTGTGGGAAGCGACCAGCCTGCCGCAGCAGGGTGACCGCCGAAAATCGTAAGTAAATCCTTGCAATATGTGATACCGTCACACATTGAAAAACCGTCTATACTTCTTCCCGAACCTCGGGCATTATCGCCGCTGCATGAAATAAGCATTGTGGGTTTGCCGTAAATATCTTTAATACGTGCTGCAACAATTCCTATTACACCGGGGTGCCAATTTTCACCCTCAACAACAAGTATTTTTCTCATTTTGATATTAGGATTTGATTCTATAGCACTAATGACTTCGGCAGTAATTTTACTTTCTATTTCTGTTCTAAGTCTGTTATAATCAAGCATTTCATCAACAATATCCAGAGCCTCGTCATAATCATCGGTTAAAAAAAGCTTAACAGCTTTTTCCGCACTTGTCATTCTTCCCACAGAATTTATTTTAGGAACAAAATAAAACGCAACCATATCGGACGAAACATATTTATTTTCATAACCCAGTCTTTCCCTCAAAACCTCAATGCCGGGGTGAATATTTTCGTTCAGACGCTTCAAGCCCTCTCTGACAAGCACTCTGTTTTCACTTGTAATACTGACAACATCTCCTATTGTGCCTATTGCACAAATATCGGAATACAAATCGAGAATATCCTCCTCAGTAAGATTTTCGCTTTCCATAGCCATAATAAGCTTAAGCACAACTCCCGCACCGCAGAAATACTTAAACGGACTTTCATCATCTTTTCTGTGAGGATCAACATTTGCTATTGCATTCGGAAGTTTATCGGGAGGAGTATGGTGGTCGGTAACAACTACATCTATTCCTATACTGTTTGCATATTCAATTTCATTATACGCAGAAATACCGTTATCCACTGTTATTATTAAATCAACGCCTTTTTCTTTCAGCAAATCTATAGCATTCTTGTTTAATCCGTAGCCCTCGCTTAGACGATTGGGAATATAATACATTACATATGCCGAAAGGCTTTCAAGATATGAATACAAAATTGCTGTTGATGTAACTCCGTCCGCATCGTAATCTCCATAAATACAGATTTTTTCAAAATTATCGATTGCCCGATTTATCCTTTCAACCGCAAGTTCCATATCCTTGATAAGAAAAGGGTCTGTAAGGTTTAAATCTTTCGATATAAATTCCAGCATTTCATCATCGTTTTTAAAATGTTTTGAATCTAAAATTGCAGCAGGAAGTCTAGGAATATTATATTCATTCATAATCCTGTCAGTATTTTCACTGAATCCCGATACAATCCATTTTTTCATATAAATGTTCTCCTTCTAACCGCTTAAATTTTCAAGTCATATATATTATATTATTTTAACACTTATTCCGATAAATTTCAATATATTTACTGTAAAAAAACGAAAAACCTCCTTATTTTTTCAAGGAGGTTTTTCTTATACTCGAAAGCATTAAGATTTACCGCTTTTCTTTCTTGGACCGACAATTCGCTACGATGTTGCTTTTGTTGTTTTTTGCGGATAGATAAATTTTTGTATATGCTTTTATTTTTGTTTTCTAAACATAGTTTGTTTAATTTCGCTGAGGGTAGTTTATTTTTCTACGATAATTTGTTTCGTCTGCGAGCAGGGCTCTGCCTCTGCTGGTGCAAGACCACTAGGAACACCTGCCAATCAGCTGTCGCCTACGGCTCGGCTTCTTGGGGTGTCCCGTCGCCCGCAAGCCCTTGTAAAGGCTTGAGCGAAACTTCAAATGTTAGTATAAATTATTCTTCCGAATCGGCATCGTCCAAATCTGTATCCGTATCAACTTGCTTTGAGGAAACCGCAGACTGTGACGAAGCTGTTACCTTAGATACGGTTGAAACATCTCCGACCGTAACATTCACGTCGTAAGAGCCGTAAATCCAACATGACGTAAGCTTATTTATCATAACTTTTACGGGCATATCGGTTGTACCGCTTTTTGCGTCGGTCAAATCTATAACTGCGGACACCTCCGAAACTTTCAGACTAGAAACAGCCGCCACGGGTCCCACAACTCTGACCACGATACTTCTGTAGGAGGAGTATTCCGCCGCCAATCCGGCAGGAATATTTTCAAACTCAAATTCGTCTATCACAAAAGATTTGGAGGAATAATTCGTAAAATCAAAATTCGCAGTAACTTCCTTGATATTGTTAAAATTCTTAACACCCTCTGGCATAACAATATCAAATGTCATTGATGATGTGCCGTAAGAAAGCTCGTTAAAATTAAGTGTTCCCACGGATATGCTGTTTATGGAATCAAGCACATCGGAAGACGCAGCTATTTCAATTTCATACGGGTCAAGCGTAATAAATCCTGTCGGGTCGAAAACATCGGGAGAATTCTCATATTCGAGAACTATGGGAACTGTCTTTTTCATCAGCACGGGAATTGTTACATCAACAGTGATTGGCTCAATAACCATTGAATCGTCCTCAATCTCCTTATCGTCTGCATCAAGAAGAGTTACTTTTAAACCGGTGAGAGTAGTTGTTTCGGTAAGCTCATTATCGATATCGGCGGAAACAACAGCCTTTGCCACCTTTGATACACTCTGTTCCGGACCTCTTACAATCACACTCTTTTCCGACAAGGTAGGACTGCCCATATAATATTCGGCAGGCGAGCTTGCGTTAATCTGCGATGTATCGATTACAAATTCCTTGGTGATATTTCTGTCAACAACAACAGTCACTTCGGAGGGGTCTATTGATATAATGTCATAATTATTCTTAATACCAAGCTGTTTTGCCATTAAAGTGACATTATATGTGCCCGATGTGGCAATAGTGCCTAAGTTAGTGCCATACACCTGAATATCGGAGGATTTAAGCGAACCTACCGTAACACTGTTGCCTTTTACTTTTACGGTTGTTGTAAAATCATCTACCGAAACACCGTTAATGCTTACAACGGATAAACCGTCATTACCCGCATCTTCCGAAAGCTCCATAGTAACGGGAATATTCGGAATGGAATAATTCGCAATCTCGCCGCTGTTCACTGACACAGCCAGCCAGATAAAAAACGCCATAATAAAAGATAAAATCAAAAGGAATCTGTCATTGTTAAAAAGTACGTTTACGGAAAATTTCTTTTTTGATTCATTATTCTTGCTCAACTTTTTTCTTCTCCTTTCTACCGTTCGATAAAAAAGAGAATTTCTCGGGAACTTCAGTTTCCGAGTCAATGAGCAGCCGGTTAAGCTCATTGGTTAAGGATTCCCTTGTATAATCACGGGTAAGCTCCCCGTTTAATGCAATAGAAACAGAACCGGTTTCCTCCGAAACAACAACTACAACCGCATCGGATTCTTCACTGACACCCAACGCCGCACGGTGACGTGTACCGAGATTATCGTCTACATTTTCATTATGGGTAAGCGGCAGAATGCAGCCTGCCGCATATATCATATTGTCACGAACTATCATTGCACCGTCATGAAGGGGAGCTTTGTTAAAGAAAATATTTCCTATCATCATTAATGACGGAGTGGCATTAATTATAGTACCCGTATTTGCGATATCTCCGAGCCGTGTTCGCCGTTCAAATACAATAAGTGCACCTGTTTTTGTTGAATGCAGCTGCATAACGGCATTCACAAACACGGAGATTGTTTTTTTCTGCTTTAAAATATCCTCTTCATTAGACGAATCCGTAAACACATTTTTTATCCGTCTGTAGGTATAGTTACTTCTGCCGAGCTGCTCCAGAACCTTACGCATTTCCGGCTGAAAAACAATGAACAGAACCAACACCGCAAATTCAAAAAACCTGTTCAGCATTGCCGTTAGCATAGTAAGCTTGAACATATATGCAAATCCGTATAATACCAGCAGAATAAAAATACCTTTTACAAGCTGAACCGCTCTTGTTTCCCTCACAAGCTTTATAAGATAATATATTATAAAACCTATCGATATAATATCGACAGCGTCTTTCAATTGAAAAGTTCTCATTATAGCAAAGAAATTTTCAATAACCTGATTTATAACTCCCATATTTTCTAATCCCCTCGATTTACGGTCAAGAGATTTTTCACACTCATAGACACATTAACGTTATAATAATATTTTACCACAAAAATTTAGATATGCAACCTTTTTTTCAAAAATTCTGCACAAAAAAATTATATGAAGATTCTTTACCGAAATTACCGAAATCTATATTACATTTAACCGATTAACTTTTCGTTGTGATATTTTTAAATTTTTGTTAAAATCTGAGCGAGAGCGTTCATTTCTCCCATGGTGGTGAAATAGGACGGAGCAATTCTGACAGCTCCTATTTCCTCCGTGCCGAAATGCCTGTGAGCCTGCGGCGAGCAGTGAAGTCCGGCCCTGACGGCGATTGAACCTCGTTTGTTAAGATAAGAGGCAACCTCTTCGCTGTCGGTATCTTTGACGTTAAAGGACAGTACACCGCCTGAGGTCTGCGGAGTTGGTCTAGGTGTGTAGAGTACAATATTTCGATTTGTTGATAATCTGTCATATAAATATGCGAGAAGATTAACTTCATGTGTCAATATTTTCTCCGTTGTGATTGACTTCACAAAATCTATTCCTGCACTTAAGCCGGCTATTCCGATAAGATTGGGAGTTCCGCTTTCAAATTTATCGGGGGAAGTATCAGGCTGTTCAAAGTGAGCCGAGTCGCTTCCCGTACCGCCCTCCATAAAAGTTTCTAGTTTATTGTGGTGCGGAGTTATCAGCATACCCGTACCCATAGGACCGTAAAGACCCTTATGCCCCGGCATACATACAAAATCAAAATTATTTTCTCTTATATTTATCTTTTGAATACCTGCACTCTGAGCCGCATCTATCATCACAGGTATTCCGTACTGATGACACATTGCGGTTATTCGTTCAATCGGAAGCTTAATGCCCCAGACATTTGAAACGTGAGTGCATATCACAAGCTTTGTATTGCTTTGAAGAGCTTCTCTGAAATTATTAAGAGTTTCGTCTGCACTTGTATTTGAAACCTTAGCGACTGTATACGTTACATTTTGTTTACCCATTGCAAATAGCGGACGCATAACGGCATTATGCTCCAAATCCGAAACAACAACGTGGTCGCCCGGCTTCAGAAGTCCTTTTATGACAATATTTACAGCGTGAGTACAATTCAGAGTGAATATAACATTTTCGGGATTGTCTTCGCCGAAAAATTCGGCAGCCTTACTTCGGCATTTATAAATCTCTTCCGATGCCCTGATAGCAAGAGTATGACCTCCTCTGCCGGGATTTGCACTGTAATTTGCGGCGGCATTATTCATTGCACGTCTGACGTTTGCAGGCTTCGGAAAGGTTGTAGCAGCATTATCAAGATATATCATTTTTCCTCACCGTCCGTGACTGTTATCGTTCCCATGATTCTAATTCCGGAAGCCTTTATTATCGAAACAGCCTTTGAAAAGTTCTTGGGAACATACAGACTGTAACCGCAGCCTGATTTCGCTTTGCGTTTCGGAGTTCTGACAATTTCCGCACGTATTCCCTTTTTTAGCAAAATTTCCTTTGCTTTCATAGCATTTGTTATTGACGGCATCATAATCAGGTTTTTACTTTCCAAAATTAATCACCTCTCTTCGAGTAAAGAATAATACTTCTTTACTGCTATTATAGTATGCAGTGTGTTGTGTAAAAGTGTGGATTTATTTTTTGATTTATAGTATCTTTCGGTGATGCGAAGCCCGTTAAAGTTTGGTCAAGCTTTTCAAAGCTTGCGGGTCAAGGGCAGAGCCCTTGTCGCTGACGAAACCAACTTGCAAAGAAAAATAAACTCCCCTCAGCGAAACTAGACAAACTATCAAGGAAACACAAAAATATAAACACACCAAAATGATGTCTTTCCTAAAAAATAAAAACAGGCAACAGCGAAGCGAATTGCCGGTCAAAGAAAGATAACCTTAATCGTACATCTACAAAAATTTTAGATACCTATTGATTTCCGACTGCAAAGATGTTATAATATCTAACATATAGTTACTACATATTATTCACAACGGAGGTAAAAACTATGGGATTTTTTGATAAATTCAATTCAACCAACAAAACTTCTCAGACACCCGTCAATCAGCCTGTTAATCAGACCGCTTCGGTTGACTTGCGAAAGAAAGTATCTCTGAGAAAAGATATTATTCTTGACGAAGTAAAAAGAAACAACATCACCGCAACTACGGCAAGAGTTGTGTTTGTTCTCGACCATTCGGGTTCAATGATGACTATGTACAAAAACGGCACAGTTCAAGACGTTCTCGAAAGGATTTTCCCTATGGCTATGTGCTTTGACGATAATGCCGAGCTTGAATTTTACTGGTTTGACAACATTTTCAAGGAGTTTGAGCCTGTCACAGCGGATAATCTTGAGGGGTATGTTCAAAAGGTTATTCTGTCGAAAAAAGACCATTTCGGCGGCACTTGCTATGCCCCGATTATGACTGAAATTCTGAACAGATACGGTCGTAAAGAGCCTATGAACATTCCGACATTCGTTATTTTCATCACGGACGGTGCAAACTCCGACAAGCCTGCGGCGAAGAGAGCTATCACGGAGGCATCGAGATATAATATTTTCTGGAAGTTTGTAGGTATCGGAAATGCGAAATTCGACTTTTTGGAGAATCTCGACAACCTCACGGGAAGATTTATCGACAATGCGAACTTCGTCAATTTCAGCAATATCAGCAGCATAAGCGACAACGAGCTTTACGCTCAACTTCTTGATGAGTACAACGATTGGATTTCTTTGTGCAAAAGCCACGGCATTCCGGTAGGAGTTTAATTGTTAATTGCGGCAATCGGAAGTTTAATTTTCAAACGATAATTAGTGTTTGGGAAAGTTTGAGTTCTTGTACGGATTCAAATTTTCCCGAACAATGTTATAAAATTTCTAAAAAATTACAAAACTGTAATTAAATAATGCTTGACATTTCTTTGTACGGGTGCTATAATATTACTTGTGATTTGGAGATACACAAATTCCCGGGTGTGGCGCAGTTTGGTAGCGCGCTTGAATGGGGTTCAAGAGGCCGCTGGTTCGACTCCAGTCACTCGGACTTAACCGCTTAAACTTTATGTTTTAAGCGGTTTTTATTTTTTGTAGATGAAAATTTAAAATCATTGGAAAACAGACTCTTCCCTCTCGCTGTTTCAAGAGATGATATAGACTTATTTATAATCGTTCTCGGAAACGGAACGTGTTCGGGAAATGTCATATGGATTGCAGGCGGTGAAATTGAACGCTTCAAAACGTTTTCCGAATATTTCAAAGCTATGATAAGCTATAATAAAAAGAACTTAAATATATTACAGACTAAAATTACTTTTTCAATCTAAAAATTTTATTTTAAATCAACAAATTTTTAAATGATATTTTCTTTTACTTTTGATATACAAAAAATTGTGCTATAATATTTTCATAGAAAGTTTGGGTGACATCTATGTATAAAAAAGTAAAAAAGATAGTTTTTGAAATAGTTCAGTTGGCAGAAAAGGGAAATCTGGCAAGCCGCATTTTCGATTTAATGATTATCGCTCTTATCATTATAAATTTAATTGTTGTTATACTCGAAACATTTGATATTCCCGATAACATAAGAACTATGAATAATTATATCGAAATCATTTCGGTAATAATATTTACAATCGAATACTTACTTCGGCTATGGACTGCCGATTTATTATATCCCAATACAAACTGTGTTCTTGCAAAATTCCGATACATATTTTCGTTTATGGCAATTATAGATTTACTCTCCATTTTACCGTTTTATTTGCCTTTGATATTCCCTATCGATTTGCGTGTACTCCGAGCCTTAAGAATAATACGGCTTTTCCGTTTGTTCAAAATCAACAGATACACAGTCGCATTTTCTACAATCGCAACAGTATTTAAAAGAAAAGCAAGTCAACTTATATCATCGGTTTTTGTTGTGGGGATTCTGATGATAATATCCTCTGTTTTAATGTACAATGTGGAAAATCAAGCCCAGCCCGACCAACTCAACAATGCTTTTTCAGCTCTCTGGTGGGCGGTTGCTACGCTGACTACAGTTGGCTACGGAGATATTTATCCCGTGACTGTTCTCGGAAAACTGCTCAGTGCGGTGATTGCACTTTTGGGAATAGGTCTTGTGGCAGTGCCTACCGGTATTATAACATCGGGATTTATGGAAGTAATCGAAGATGATAAAACAAATCACAAAGAATGCAAGAAAAAATTTTGTCCGTACTGCGGAAACAGAATTGACGATTAAAAACTCTCCGTGTAAGAATATTTTACACGGAGAATTTCTTTATTCATATGAAGTTTTGACCTTTTGAGCGTTTGAGTAGCTGTCGGGAATATCGATAGACAGACTTTCAACAGCGTCCGTATTCACATACAGCGTGCAGTCGCTTACTAATTCTACCGGAGTATCTGCGGCACTCTGCCCTCTCAGAACTGCCGCCGCTCTTTCCCCTGTTTTCCTGCCAAGCTCGGTAAAATCATAGCAGTAACCGGCAAGACAGCCCTCTTTGACCTCGGTCTGCGTTACACCGTACACAGGTTTATTGCCGATAATAGCCTGATTCATAATCTCCCAAGAATTGGCAGAAACCATATTGTCGGGCAGAAGTGTTATTGCGTCTACCTCGGGTACCATTTCGGCAGCTAATGTTTTAAGGTCAGAAACAGATTCGGCTGCACCCTCATAAATTGTGATGTTTAATTTTTTCGCTTCACTTTTCAGAGTTTTCAGCTGCTGTTCCGTATTTGGTTCATCTTTTGTATAAATCACACCCAATTTGGTAATAGTCGGCTGAAATGTGTTAATCATATTAAGCTGCTCCGTAATGTTGAAAGCCGTTGAAATACCCGTGCAGTTATTTGTCGGAGTTTGATTTGACACGACAAGATTTGCACCTACAGGGTCGGTAACGGCACAGAAAATCACGGGTACTCTAGACGATGAACTGATTGAAGGGTAAGCCGCTATGCTTGCAGGTGTACCGATTGTAATCACTAGGTCATAGCCGCCGTTAATTGCAGTATTCTGAGCAAACTCTTCACAATCCTGCTCAGGTGAAGAATCAGAACCGACATTCACTTCGTATTCGATATTTGCAGCTTCAAGAGATTGCTTTATTCCTTCACAGCATTCGTTCAAGGCAGTATAATTTATATACTGAATAATTGAAACTTTTGCCCTGCGTGTGGAAAGACTTTCAACCTTACTTTCCTGCTTAACCTCTTCGCTTTCTGTTTCCTCCTCGTCAAACGACATTTTACAGCCCGATGTAACGGACGTAATCAACAGTGCAATCATAAGAAAAACAGCAAGTGTTTTTAAGCTTTTTTTCATAGCATTTTCCTTTCACAATAACAAACAATTCTTTTATCCGCTATTTTGTTACGGTCAAATCACCCAATCCCAAAATTCCTCGTGTGCGGAATCGGGAGTGGAGCTTCTGCTGTATTCAAGCTCGGGATTTTTCACACTTACTTTCATACCCTTTGATACGGAATTGACGATAAACGCATTACCGCCGATAGTTACACCGTCCCCGATTACGGTTTCACCGCCGAGGACAGATGTTCCCGAATAGATAGTAACATTGTTTCCGAGTGTCGGGTGACGCTTAACTCCTCTGAGCTGCTGACCCTTTCTGGTTGACAATGCACCCAGAGTAACACCTTGATAAATTTTGACGTTCTCGCCTATAACTGTAGTTTCACCGATAACAACACCCGTTCCGTGGTCAATGAAGAAATACTTTCCTATAGTCGCACCGGGGTGAATATCAATTCCGGTGAGATTATGAGCGTATTCTGTGATAATTCTCGGAATCATCGGCACACCCAAAACGTAAAGCTCGTGAGCTATTCTGTAAATTGTAATAGCAAAAATACACGGATAACAGAAAATAATTTCATCTGTGCTGAATGCAGCAGGGTCGCCGTTGAATGCAGCGATAACATCAGTACTGAGATACTCACGGATTTTAGGGAGAGTTTCAAGAAATTTATAGGTTATTTCATCTGCTTTCTTGGAAATCTCATCTTTGGAATAATCAGACTTCGTTTCTATATTATCAAGAGCCTTGGCTATTTGCTTTTTCAAATGATACTGAATAAACTCCAGTCTTTCTCCGGCAAGATATCTCGCATACTCACTGCGAACCTTGTTGTTATCGAAAAATCCCGGAAAAAGAAGTCTTCTCAGTTCCTCAACAACGTTAATAAGAATTTCTTTATTTACAATATTGTCCTTATCGATTCTGCAAGTCAGCTCGTCTTTATTGTAGCTTTCTAAGAGCATTTCGACAAGCTTCGGAACATTTTGGTTACTGCTTTCGCTTATACCTTTTTCAGAACACATTTTAATTCACACCTTTTATTTAATCATATTAAACATATCAGAAAACAGGAAAATTCCTTCCCAATATTATTATAAATGTTCTTGTCGTTAAAGTCAATATGTTGCATAATAATTTATTTATCTCAATTTTCGAGGAATATCAAAAATTTTTTTTACATAATTTGAAAATATACCTTGACAGGTGAGGTATATAATGTTATAATGGTATCAACAAAGATAAAGGAGATGATTTTTATGTCAGTGACTTCCGATTTAATAAGGGGCAACACCGATACTATTATTCTCGGTCAGCTTCTTGTTCACGACAGCTACGGCTATGAAATCAACAAGTCAATTTCAAACATCTCGGGCGGACTTTACGAGCTTAAAGAGGCTACGCTCTACACGGCTTTCAAGCGGCTTGAAGAGGCAGGTTACATATCCTCGTACTGGGGCGACGAAACAACAGGTGCAAGGAGAAAATATTATACAATTACTCCGCTCGGCAGACAGGCTCACGCAAGAATGCTTGAAGAATGGAACACCTCAAAGGAAATAATCGACAAGTTAGTTAATATCGTTACAGACGAGAAAGGAGCAAATTTATGAACGAACGACTGAAACAATATTTTGACTCGCTGTTTGAGGACGCACCCGACACAAAGGAAATGAGCGAGCTGAAAGAAGAGATTTTCCTTAACACACTCGACAGATACAACGATTTGCTTTCACAGGGAAAAAGCGAAGACGCAAGCTTTACACAGGCAGTTGCAAGAATAGGCGACATCGAGGAACTTATTTCACTTTGCAACATTGATACCGGCAGGAATAATTATTATTCCGAGAAAACACTTAACGAAAACAACAAGAAGCGTAACACACTGCTAATTATCGCAAGCGTGATTTACGTACTCTCTGCACTTATCCCTATTGCATTATATGGAACAAATGTAATGTTTGCGATAATAATTTCAATTTTCGGTATTGCGGTTGCATCGGGACTTTGTATCTACAGCATTAATCTTAAAATCGACCCCGAAACCTTTTCAAGGGTTATCGATTCCAAAAAAACGGATAACGGAGAAGAGTACTCCGTTGAGGAGTTTGAAAAGAAAAGGAAGTTTAACAACATTGTATTATCCGTGGGAATTTCGCTGTTTATCATTACACCTATTCCGTTTTTCTTTTTTACATATTTGCATGAAAAGTCACAGCCGGGTGCAGGCACTGTTATGATTAACGGAAATGTTATTGCAATAATTACGGCAATTATACTTTGTACTGCGGTTGCTGCGGAAATGTTTTACAAAGTAAATAAGCTTGATATAAGACGTTTTTCTTCATCTACTATGGTTGAGGATTTCAAAACTTGGAACAGAATTAAAAACAAGAGCAGCGGTTTTATCAGGAGTTTCGATGTAATTGTATTTTTGACAGCTGCATTTATTTATATTATCGGAGGAATTAAAACAAATGAGTGGATTGTTTTATCCATAAACTTTTTGATTGCGTTTGTAATCACTCGGATTATCAGGCAGTTTTTTGAGCTTGCCAAGGTTTTAAAGAAATAAAGGAGCGTGTTTTTTATGAAGAAGTGGATTATTATTAAGCTTACTTCTCTTTTCTTAGTGCTTTTTCTTTTGGTGGGAATTATGATTGGACTGCTCGACAACGGAAGTTCCCTTAACATTGAAACATCTTCCGATTATTATGGTTACTCTGTTCCATACAATGGGGCTTACGAATACGTTAATGACAGTTACTATACCGCCAGCCCCGACGAACCGTACATAATCGGCGGAGGTACAATCGACAGCAAAAGTATAACCGATATTTACATTGACTGGATAAACGGCAACATTGATATACTTGAAACCGATGATACAGCAATAAGCATTAACGAGGATAACCTACATACTATAGCGACAGGCATTAACGAGAATAATTCGGATTCATACAAGCTTCGTTACAGGATTATTAATAATACATTGGAAATAAGATATATGGAAGAACATATGCCCTGTTCGACTTCCGACAGCGGAAAAAAGCTTACGATTAACCTGCCTGAAAAAGAAAAAGGTAAATTCAAAATAAAGACCAACACGGTAAAATCCGATATACTTGTTCGTGATGTGACAATAGACGAACTTACAGCAACAAATCAAATAGGAAATCTAACTGTTAATAGCGGAAAGATTTACAATCTGAATTATTCCGCAAACGAGGGCAGTGTTTATACAAATTGTTCGTCAAGCAGCATTTCGGTTGATGTACACAGAGGAGCTATCGACTGCACTTTGGACACTTCCTCTAAAAATGTCGATTTGACTTTGTATGACGGAAATATAAATGTTCGTCTTCCGAAAGACATTTCCGGATATCTTGCTATGCTGGACTTTTCACAGCTTCACGGAACTGTCGGACATTCAAGTGAATTTGAAAATACAGCGGAAGAAAGCGGATATGATTACAAGGATATTTTAAGATACGGTGACGAGTCGCTGTACATTAATGCCGCAACAGGCAGCGGTGATTTCCGTATACTGAAAAAATAATATTTGAGTATTACTTTTATTTAGCATATATACCCCAAAAAAGAAGAAAGCCGTTCGTGTTTACGGACGGCTTTTCTTCTGTACAATAATATATACTGTTAAAAATATTAAATCATACTTTATCTTTCTTAGAGCGACAATTCGCTTCGCTGTTGCCTTTGTTGGTTTGTACAAATAGATACGTTTTTGTATATGCTTTTATTTTTATTTTCTAAGCATAGTTTTTTTAGTTTCGCTGAGGGAAGTTTATTTTCTACGATAATTTGTTTCGTCAGCGAGCGGGGCTCTGCCCCTGCACCCCGCAAGCTTTGAAAAGCTTGACCAAACTTTTAACAGGCTTCGCCGAAAGATATGTAATCACTATATTACCGTATGCTTTTGAACAAAATCAATTTTACGCAATACCTCAATGTCAACCCACATTGCAGGACGTACGGCATTCATACCGACAATTGCCGAGCTGCCGTAAAAATCGACATCTCCCCCATAGTCAACATCAGCCGCATAATTCTGAACGTTTCCCGGAGAACGCAGCCACCACCACGAACAGCCGTTTTCGGCAACAAACAGACCTTTACTTTTCGCAAACGGAGTTGCCTTAATCATTCTGTCTTCATTCGATTTCAAATACTCCGTTACCTCGCTGATACTCAAAAGGAATACTTTATCCGTAGAGGTTCTTCCGCCCTTAGTATTGAAAAACGGATTATCCGGATTATTAAATGTTACCTCTTTAATAAACTCCTTTTCTTTATTGTTGAACGTTGCAGCTGAAAAAAAATTCTGTTCTTTCTCGTTAAACGCAGCCGAAATAAAATCGTTATTAAGCCATTTTCTCATTTGACTGTTTTCCCATGTGGTAAAAGTAGGATTATCATTATAAGGCATACAGTCAATACCGTTAGCGGTAATAATTAACGCTCTGTCATTCTCGGTTTTTAACACCTGCCATTCAAGCGGTTCTTTTGAATAGCCGTCATTATAAAAATATCTTCCGAATTTTATCGTCCCGGGCAGTTGATTTGCGGCAGAATTATTCTGCGAATTAAACGAACTGTTATGAGATTGTTTAAAGCTTTCCTTAAAGGATTTACGTCTGTTTTCGTTTAAGAATGCAAGCGAAATCCAAACGGCAGGTCTAACGCAATTCACGCCGTAAAAGCGTTCGCTTCCGTATTTATCGACATCTCCGCCGTAATCGACATCTGCCGCATACTCTTCCGTGTTGCCCGAAGAACGCAGCCACCACCAAACATTTCCGTTCGGTGCAATAAACACACCTTTATTTCGTGCGTATGCAGTAGGCTTTACAATTCTTTCATTGCTGGTCGGAAAATATCTTTCCACCTCTTCAATACTCAGCAGAAATACATTATCTTTAGTTTTGCCTCCGTTATCGGTTCTGTATGTTACATTTTTGTAATTCATCAGTTCCGATTCAACAATAAGATGTTTTTCCGATTCGGTGAAAGCTTCATTGTAAAATTCGGTGTTGAGCCATTTTCTCATTGACGACTTTTCCCAATTTGAAACACCCTTTGTATCGTTGAAATTTCTGACATCAATTCCCATAAAGGTGATAATTAAAGCTTTATCCTCTTCTATAGCCAGAATTCTCCACCTCAGCGGCATTTTAGGATTATTCACTGCCACGTGATAACTTCCGAATTCAACGAACTCACCGTTTGACTTTAGGTCATACTGCATACTTTCGACTTCTTCGTTTCGCCTTATATCCTCGTTCAAAATGGCAGGCATAGTTTCCGGAGAAAGATTTTCGATTTCGTTTTGCAGCTGAAAATTCACTTCAAAACCTTTGTCTACGTTAGCCGCACTTGAATTACCGCCCTTGGGTTCGGCTGCTGCTTTATTTTTCGCAGGCTCGGGTTTAGCGGCTTTTGCTGTGGCTCTTTTGACAGGAATATCGGCAATATCATCAAGCATATCGTCAACCGTTTTATAGCGTTTTTCCGTACTGAATTCGCAGGCTTTGAGGATAATATCGCCAAACTCCGGAGAAACCTTTTTAGGCGGCGGAAGCTCAACACCGCTCATTCTTTTGTCAATGGCATCTTCAAGATTCATTTCGTCTTCAAAAGGAAAAAGAAGCTCGTTTGCCAACTGATACAAACATATTCCGAATGAATATATATCGGCTTGACTTGTATACACCTCGTCGATATTTGATTTTGCACGATATATTTCGGGAGCAAGATAACCCGGTGTACCGGCAAAGGTTCTTGCAGCACCTGTTTTCTTTGATATGTTAAAATCACCCAGCTTATAAGTACCCCAATCGTCAACGAAAAAGTTGTCAAGCTTGATATCTCTGTGAATGATTCCAAGTCTGTGGGCGGCTTGAATACCTTTACCGATATTGGTAGCCAATTCTATAATATTCTTTTCGGAAAAATCAAACTGCTTTGTTTGAATCAGGGTTGCAATGGCAGTAAGATATTCCATACGGATAAGATAATAGTAACCCTCAAATACTCCGTTTATATAGAGTTCCTTAGTATCCTCTTCCTCATACGAAACTATGTACGGACATCTTCTAAGACTGTACATAATTTCCGCCTCTGTTTCCGCCGAACGCTTTTTATTTTCGATGTACTTTCTTTTACGTTCTTCATCAAAAAAATGAGTACCATCGGCGGTTATAGGCTCGATTTTCAGTGCGGAAACCATTGTACGGTTGGCGGACCTTTGTGCTTCGACCTTATAAACCGCACTGAATGCACCCGAACCGATTTTCTGCTTGATATGCCAATTTTCCCAAAGCGGTTGTTTTATTTGTTTTAATATTTCCTCTATAATATCATTCGTGTTCATCATCAACAACCCCTGAGTTAAACTCGAATTACAATACAAGTGGTATTGTCAATACCGCCGTGTTCAAGTGCCCTCTCTACAAGAGCATTAGCAGGATTTTCGTTATCTTCGTTGAGAATCTCTTGAATTTCATCGTCTTCGCACATATCTGTCAAACCGTCGCTGCAAATCATCATCGTCATATGACTTGTCGGAAAATATCCCGAGGGAACGGCTTTAGGTCCTATTCCTCTGTTGTCAACGCCGAGGAAAGAAGTAATTGTATGAGTATCGGGACTGTTTTTGGCTTCCTCTTCCGTGTAAATATTCGCACGAAGCTTTTTAAGAGCCAACGTCTGATCCTCCGTTATCTGAAACAAAGCTCCGTTTTGCAGGATATAAACACGGCTGTCGCCGATGTTGTAAACATTCACATCATTGTTATCCATACAAATCATAGCAAGCGTACTTCCGCTCTGGTGAGCATGACGCTGACGAACCATTTCACATATTTCGTTATTTGCGGCAGATGCGTAACGGTTTACAGTTTCGTTAATTTCGTCCTGCACTGCCGCTCTTATACTTTCCGTATACAAACCGAGTATGTTCACGGATATCAGGGAAGCTACCTCACCGAACTCTTCACCGCCCATTCCGTCGCAGACAGCGAAAACTCTTCTTTTGTCAAGCAGCAATTCACCCGTCAACATTTCGTTTTCATCGGTACGTATTCCAAGTTCGTCCACATAATAGTTATCTTCATTATGTTCTCTGACACAGCCAACTTGTGTAGCTACAAATACTTTAGCCGTAAGTATTTCCTTATTTACCTCGTTAATCTCTGTTGTATCAGAGGGTTTCTTTAAGTATCTCAAAAGACCGTCCATATTTTTTACCTCTTATGAATCTCTGTTGCGAATTTTAAGGCTTATGCCGCTAATTAAAACACAAGCTATACCAATGATAAGAATACAGCCCCAAGCCTTAAGCAAGTTTTCAGATGTATGTTCGTATGAGGCTATTGTTTCCGAACCCAATACCATATCACGATCAATATAATCGGCAAGCTGTGGGTTTTTGTCTATAATCTTAAGTTCGAGGTTAGCTATGTCGCCGATACTTCCCAGTGCCGACATACCCCATTTACTGTATGTAATATTTGCGACTTTCTCGGACAATCCGCTAAGTTTAAACAAAACACCGCTCATTACAAGCTGGAGAATAAGTACAAACGGCATTGCGGTCATTGCGACATTCGGGTTGCCTGCGACCGAAGATATCATAATGCCCATAATATCCGAACACCAAATAATCAAGAAAAATGTTATAAAGTATTCAACTATTGCACTGCCTAAAATAACACCCTCCGACGGGAAGTCAATGAAAATACAGCAAACAACAAGCAGAATCAAAGCCTGCGACAAGCACAAAGCGAAGTCAAATATTACGTGCGACATTACATACGAGCTTATATGCAAACCCGAACGATACTCACTGCGGATAGTACTGTGTTCCTTACAGATACGCTGAATGGAGTTAAATACGCCAATCCAGATTGCAGCCGAAACAATCGCAAAAAATCCCGAGTTAGTGGAATCGTATGTATCAAACATATCATCGCCTACAATAGCACAAACCAATAAGGAAATAACAGCCGCAATTGCAATAAATTTCCAGTCCTTCTGGTTTTTAAACAAACGTGCATTTTTCTTAACATAAACAGTAGTCTGTGTAAATCTTGATGTCTTATGCACAATTAGCCCCTCCTGGTTCTCTCATATTTTTCAATAAATTCATCGGCACGTCCTTTGCCGCCCTCGTAGTTGATTTCAAGAACAATCTCACTAAGTTTATTAACTCCGAAGAATTTGTAAGCATTCTGAACGTCACCGTAATAAGCAAGATGTCCGACTTCATCGGTTTTACTTTTTGCAAGAACGATTACCTTTGTGAACAATGTCGCCGCATCGTCCGGTGAATGAGTAATAACCATTACAACGTCACCCGTTTCGGTACAAGACTTAAGGTTGCCCATAAGGTCAACACGTGTTGCATAGTCCATACCTGAATCCGGTTCGTCGAGAATAAATACTTTCTGGTCGCCGATAGCCTGCAATGCTACTTCAAGTCGTTTGAACTGACCGCCGCTCAACGTGCCGACAAGGTTATTTTTCAGACTTGTAAGCATCATACGCTCGTTCACGCCCTCAACACGCTCCTTGATTTCTTTCTTTGAATACTCGCCTGCAAGCTTAACGTATGCAGCGTCCATAATCGTGTTGTAAACCGTGTCGTTTACTCTTGTTGTCGGGAACTGCGGTACAAAGCCGATTTTATGCTTAAGCATTTTAAAGTTTTTGTACAGGTCGAGATTTTCAAACAGGATCTGACCTGATGTATTGGCTTTGATTTCACCCATTACAGCCTTGATGAAAGTCGTTTTACCTGCACCCGAGCCGCCGAGAATGAGGATAAAGTCACCCGATTCGATATCAAGGTTAATATTGCGGAGAAGGGCTTTATTTCCGAACCTAACTTCATCGATATTAACGCCCATAACAACAGAACGGTTAGAATAATCCTGTTTTTGAATGTTAAGATGTACCTCGTTATAAATTATCTCGTTTCCGAGATAAATCAAGGTAGTGTTTGCAATATTGATTACGTCGAAGATATTAAGCGGACATCTTCCCTGAATGATATTTTTGTTCACAGCAAGACCGTTTACGCTGCCGCTGTCGGTGATGTACCACATATTCTGATAACGTTCAAGGACAGCATGCTGTCTTGATGCCATAAAGTCTGTCAATGAAATACCGTTTTCGATATTACGTCCGATATTTACCTGAGTCTTGTCATAGAGCGAATAGCGGTGCCACGTTTCGCCCATTGCGAACTTAGTACTGTATAAAAGCACTACAGCGTCCGAGCGTGGATTCACCAAATTGTCACAGTCAATTCTAAGAATATCTCCGTCATTAAGCTTTACAGCCTTTGAACCTCTTTCGTTCAGCTTTTCAAGCTTAACACCGTTGTAGAATGTTCCGTTCAGGCTATTATTATCCCTGTAATAATAATTTGCTCCGTTATCGTCATAAACGAATTCGCCGTGATTTCTGGAAACAATACCCGATTTCAGCGAAATGTCGTTCATAAAATCATTTGACTCTCGTCCGATACTCATACTTCCGGAAAGAGAAACAATACGAACGGGCTTGCCTCTTTCCAGAATTAACAATGTTGCCGGTTTTGGCGGAAGCGGACGATAGTATATTGTTTTATTATCCATAATATGTTACTAACTCCTTATTAAATAATTTACGAAATTCGATAAAAAAACGAATACCTGTATATAATTATAAAACATTTTTAGGTATAATGTCAATAGCGATATTTATAAACAAGATTACAAAGATGTTACACTTTTAATAAAAAAACAGATATCACTTGAACAGAAGAATCAAGTGATATCTGTAAAGCTTACGAACACAAAATCACGTACACCAATACCGATGTTATGCAAAACAATGAAGTAATACCGATAACAGAATATCTTATCGGATTTATTATATTATCCTTTTTCGGGAAATCAAATTTAATTTCTTCAAAAGCCATTCCGATGAATATTGAACCTATTACGCAAGTCATAGGAATATATCTGTAGTCCATTGAACAGGTGTGAGGATATTGGAACGCAAATCTTAAATAGAATACAAGTGAAAGTATATAATAAAATACAATAAATATCCTTTCTATAGTATTCATAAAGCTGCTCTTTCTTACTAAGCAATATACAGTTGCGGCAAGTGAAATTGCTATAAGAATAATATTCAATATAAGTAATATTCTGCAAAACGGTACTATCCCTGCGACTGTATCGCCGTAATCATACTCACCGAAAACGGAGGATTTTATTATAGTCACAAAAGGATTATATTCAAAATACTCTCCCTCGCCGTTTACTATTCTGTTCATAAAAATATTTTTAAACGGGTGATATGAAATGTCAAACAATCTTTCGTATACGGTATGATATCCGATATATTGATCCGAGGTTTCGGACAATCTCGGCACATATGTTATAGGAACTTCAAATTTAACCGAATTGCGTATATAAAACCACAGACCCAGCGGCAGACATACAAAGGCGAAAGCCACGAACTGCTTAAAGTAGCTCACAAAATTCTTTCCGTCATAGATAACCTTATCCAAAAATATTATTGCAATTGCGGGAGCTATCAAGGCAACGGAAAGTTTAGTTGACATTCCCAATCCCACAGAAACAGCTATCAGCATAATATTTTTCATTGTAGGCTCTTTTTCCCATGCAAGTGCCGCATAGAACGCAAGCAGTGTGAAAAGAGTTGACAAGTTATCATTGTTCACGCTTCCCGAAAAGAGAATGAATGTCGGGTGGAACGTGATAATTGCAAGGGGAATAATTTTTCCCAAACCTCTGAGCTTTAGTTTATCGAGTATTCTTTCGGCAGCTACAAGGAAACACATTGAATAGAACAATGTCAAAAATTGCAGGCTGGAAATTGCTCTGTCGTAGCTCATATTGAACGTTGTGAGCAATCTCATCCACAATGCCGACAAGAAATGATGAAGCGGAGGGTGATAGAACTGTGCCTTTGTGGTTGGGTCGAAATCGGGGAGTGTAAATCCGTTGTTGTAAAAATGTTCGATATATGCCGAGTGTCCCTTTTCTCCTCCGAATTGGTAGAGGTCGTGCTGTCTTACTCTTCGGGTATTTGTAAGGTACGTGCCTAAAATGTAATTCAGACGCACTACAAAACCTGCCGCAAAAAGAAGAATAATAATATTTTGTGTAGTTAATTTTTTATTAATGCAATGCCGTTCAGCTGGTTTGTCTTATCAAACAAAACCGCTGCCAAAACCGAAAATACCGCCGAAACTGCAATAACAATTTTCAGAACAAACACATCAACATCGGATTCATTTCCTATAGCATTATCGGGTTTTGTCAAAATTTTTTTATTTTTTGATTTACTCATTTTATCAGCCCTTATTCTCGTCTTTTGTTTCGTGATAGGACTTTTCCGTGTTGACGTTCCAAATCTCTGTTTTATCCGTGGAATTCGACTTAATAGCTTCAACTGCCTTAAATGCCGTTACCATAGAATGGTCCATATTGTTGTAGCGGTGCTGACCGTTACGTCCGATACAGAAGAGATTGCTGTACTTGTTAAGCTGACTGATAAGAGTATCAATCTGAGCGTATGTGTCAAAGTAAGCAGGATACGCTTTCTTGATACGTTCACGGTGGGAATCGATAACCTGGTCGGTTGTGATGATACCCATAGTTTCAAGCTCTTTTGAAGCAAGTTTTATGCACTCTTCATCGGTCATATTCCAGAAGCTGTCACCCTCCTCGCAGAAGTACTCAAGACCAATCCATACAGTTTTCTCGGGGTCTTTAACAAGGTACGGACTCCAGTTGTTGAAAATCTGAATTCTTCCGAGCTTAACGTTTGTATCCTGAACATAAATCCAGCAGTCGGGAACGATATTGCCGAGAGTTTTAATATCTGTTTCGTTCTTAAGGTTAAGCTTGTCAACAAGCAAACCAACAGTGACGAAATCTCTGTAAGGCAAACCCTTTGCAATGGCAACAATATCTTCGCTGGGCTTGTCGCCTGTCATACCGACAACAAGGTCTTTAACCGGCATTGTCGAAACGAACAAGTCGCCCTCAACAGTAACGCTGCCTTTTTCTGTTTCGCATACAACCTGAGTTACCTTGTTTTTATTAAGAACGATATTCTTAACGCTGTAACCCATTTTGATTGTACCGCCAAGCTTCTTAACCTCATCGGCTACAGTTTCCCACAATTGACCCGGACCGTATTTAGGATACCAGAACTCCTCGATAAGAGAAGTTTCAACTTCCTTGTTGTCCTTTTTGCCGCCGAAGGCTTTGCCGAACATATCCTTTAAAAGGGCACGGATAGAAAGACCCTTTACACGCTGCGCACCCCAGTCGGCGGAAATCTCGCTCGGGTGACGACCCCACAATTTTTCTGTATAACCCTCAAAGAACATACTGTAAAGCTTTTTACCGAAACGGTTGATATAGAAATTACCCAAGCTTGTTTCCGGCTTCTTAAACATTGCTGCTTTCAGATAGCTGAAGCCTGCCTGCATTGTTGTAACAAAACCCATATTTTTTATGGTTGACCATTTCATCGAAATAGGATAGTCGAAGAAATGCTTGTTAAAGTAAATTCGTGAAATACGTCGTCTGATGAGCATTACTCTGTCTTCTTTGTTCGGATTTGGACCGCCATTTTCAAGCGGTTTTTCACGACCGAGCTTTTCATCGTCAAAGCTGTTCACACCCTGAATCGGCATCATAGACTTCCACCAATTCATAACGCTGTCGTCTTTAGAGAAGAATCGGTGACCGCCGATATCCATTCTGTTGCCGTTGTATCGTACAGTTTGAGAGATACCGCCGATTACGTGCGACTCTTCGAGAATTTCAACCTTATATTCCTTATTGCCGCCGTCCTTGAGCAATTCGTAAGCAGCGGTAAGTCCGGCGGGACCGGCACCGATAATTACAACTTTCTTCATTTCTATTCCTCCGAAATATTAAATATGTCAATAAAAAATTACTCCTCGCAGTTGCGGTAAAGAATGAATTTCCTTGCACAGAAATTCCATATATATACCAATACGGTAGATACAAGCTTTCCTATTATATAGTATTTATCCGTGGGAATAATCGAACCGAAAATTTGTTTCTTCACAAAGAACCCCTCGCCGAAAATTCCCTCCATTGCAAACGGAGCAATGATCAGCTGAGTTAAACCAAGACCTATTATTCCTATTACCGCAAAAGCAATAAAGTCAAAAACTCTGTTCTTAACCTTAGCCTTTGAGAAAACCCAAAAAGTTGATATCACATAATTCACCGTCAAACCGGCAATGAAACCGAAAACGGTTGCGATTGATTCCGACATATGAAAAAGCTCTCTGAACAATATCAGAACTCCGATATCGGCAACCGTAGCGACACCGCCCACAAACACACTTCTGAAAAACTGTATAAAAGTATTGTTCGTTTCCGCAACAAACAGCGAATTGAACCATTTGCCGATAAAGCTTTTCTTTTGAGAGTCACCGACTGCGACTGTAGAATTTTCACTCATATTATATTACTCCGTATTTTTAAAAAATTAAAATTGTCACAAACAATTACTATAATATCACACTTTAACGGATAAAACAATATTTAAAATCCGATTTTTTTAAATTTTCCGATATAAACATAAAAACGGCTAAAGAAGTAGAAAAAATCTACTTCTTTTAATGTAACAGCACGGTAAATTTTATCGATTTCCGATTATTTTTTCAGTTTGCATATTTCCGATTTTAAGATGTAAATCTCATTTATAAGGGCAGGAATATCCTGTCGGGCATGTGCGATAAAATCCTGATCGTCGTGAGTAGCTCCGGTAAGCTCGATATCCTCGCCGGAAGTCATTATAAAATCGCAGCCGCTCTCGTGATCTCTGCCCTCAATATACGACACCCAAGGTCCGGGAGTTGCCTTATTGCATCTCTCTTCTATAAGCTTAATTTCATTGTCGGTCATAACAAATTACCTTTTTTGTAAAATCAATCATCGGGAATATCCTCACATTCCAAATCCAAAAGAATAACCGTTATAAATCTAAGAAAAGCTTCAATTTCATCTTTTGTAAGCTCGGGATTTGATTTTAAAAGAACATCAATTATTTCGTCACAGCATTCAACCGACTTAAAAAACAACTCGGATAAAAGAACATTTTTGTCTTTTATTTTTAGTCCGTAGATTGTCTTTGTTATCGGTTCACCGTAAAGAGTTTGAGTATCTTCATAACAAGCATTGTATTCAATATGCTTTAATGCGTCAAGATTCCCCTCGGTAGAAGAAGTATCAAGAAGAAATGCCTTATAAAAAGAATAATAGTCAAAATCAAATTTTCCGCTTTTGTGAATATTTGATTTCATCCTTAATATTTCTTCAATCAAATTCTTATAATCACGTATCATATATTGCATCACCAAATATTATCAGAATTTTTCTTTCTCCGCAAGCATATCATTGATAAGGTTCGCACACATATAAACGTTACCGCCGCCCATTGTAAGAATAAGGTCGCCTGACTGTGCGTTTTCGCAAACGTACTTTGCAGCGTCTTCAAAGGTGTCTATACACTTCGAGCCGTCAACTTTATTGCCGAGGTCGGTGTTGTAGATGTTGTAGGTGTTGGTTTCTCTAACGGGAAGAATTTCAAGGATAACTGCTTCGTCAACGATAGACAATGCGTCTGCAAAATCGTCGAGAAGCACGGCAGTTCTCGAATATGTATGCGGTTGGAAAACATTCCACACCTTGCGGAAACCCATTTGCATAGCGGCGGAAAGTGTTGCCTTAATTTCGGTCGGGTGGTGAGCGAAATCGTCCGCAACGGTAATTCCGTTATGCTTGCCGAGAATCTCGAAACGTCTGTGAACACCCGTGAACTTATGAAGATTTTCCGCTATATTCTCAGGCTTCACACCGAGATAATGAGCCGCAGAAGCCGCCGCAAGGGCATTGTAAACGTTATGCTTGCCGGGTACGGAAAGAGTGATATTACAAAGCTTTTCACCGTTATGGAAGAAATCAAAGGAATCGTAAACGGTACTTTGAGGAGATGTCATAACCGCACGATACTCGTTGTTCTCGCCGAAGCCAAACGTTACAACCTTAACAGGAGAATCTTTCACGCTGTCAAGAGCATTTTGGTCGTCGCCGTTCACTATGACAGCATTTGAGGTCTGGTTCACGAATTTGCCGAACGACTTCTTAATGTTGTCGAGATTTTCAAAATAGTCGAGATGGTCTGCGTCTACATTCAGAATAACCGACACGGCAGGTGTGATTTGCAGGAACGAATCGACATACTCGCAAGCCTCGCAAACGATAATATCGGAAGTTCCAACATAGCTGTTGCCGCCGATAAGCGGAAGAGTACCGCCGATAATTGCCGTAGGTTCAAATTTGCTGCCAATAAGCACTTGGGAAATCATAGCCGTAGTTGTGGTTTTTCCGTGAGTACCCGAAACGGCAACGGAATTTTGATAACGTCTTGAAACAATGCCTAGCATAACCGACCTTTCGATTGTCGGAATACCCTGTTCTCTTGCGGAAACAAGCTCCGGGTTATCCTGCTTGACGGCAGCCGTATAAACAACAAGCTCCGCACCGTTTACGTTCGATTTATCGTGACCCATAAAAACAGGAATACCGTAGCTCTTGACACGTCTGAGGGTATCGCCGTCGCTTGTATCCGAGCCGCTTACCTCGTAACCCTCGGAAATAAGAATTTCCGCAAGCGGACACATACCCGAGCCGCCTATTCCCACAAAATGAACTCTCTTTATAGTATCGAGAATGTTGTCGTAAGTTTTATCGCAAAATTTATCAACGTACAATTAAAAGCACCTCTCACTTTTCTACTAAACTTTTTATTAATTGTCTACATAACATTATATATCAATTTCTTCAAAATAGCAACAGAAATATTAACATATAAAGCTGTGGTTTAACAAAAAAATTTTTGTTGAATTGAGCATTAAAAAATGATATCATATATATAATGCGTAATTGTGGGTTATCTTTCTCACGACCGGCAATTCGCTTCGCTGTTGCCTGATTTTATTTATGCGGATAGGATTTGTTTTTATTGCTTGCTGTTAATAGTTTTTTAATTTCGCTGAGGATAGTTTATTTTTCTTTGACAGTTGGTTTCGTCAGCGAGCGGGGCTCTGCCCCTGCACCCCGCAAGCTTTAAAAAGCTTGACCAAACTTTAACAGGCTTCGCAGTCTAACAACTATATTTTTTTAAAGGGTGATTAAATTGCAGATTAAAAAGAATGACATTATCGAGCTTGAAATTACGGAAATGACAGGTCAGGGAAGCGGAATCGGAAAATATGACGGTATGGCGATATTTGTACCTATGACGGCAATCGGGGATAAAATTTCCGCACGGATTTTAAAGGTCAAGAAAAATTATGCTTTTGCGAAAATCGAAAGTATCATTGTTTCCTCGGAAAGCAGGATTGTCCCCGACTGCGAATGCTATTCAAAATGCGGCGGCTGTGTATTCAGGCACATTTCCTACGAAGAGGAACTGAAAATCAAACAGCAAAGAGTTTTTGATGCACTGACAAGAATAGGTAAAATTGACGGTTTTCATATGAATGACATAATCGGCTGCGAAGAGCCGAACGGATACAGAAACAAATCGCAAATTCCGATTGGCAGAGATAAGGATAACAAAGTCGTAATGGGATTTTACGGAAATCACAGTCACAGAATTGTCGGCAATGGTGAATGCAGTCTGCACCCGAAAGAGTTTGACGATATTGTCGGGATTTTCAAAAAATGGATTGACACATATAAAATCGATACTTATGATGAGATTTCTCACCGTGGCTTACTTAGGCACTTATATTTAAGGCACGCCAAAAAGAGCGGTCAAATTATGGTCTGTCCCGTGATAAACGGAAACAATCTGCCGCACAGTAAGGAACTTGTTAAAATGCTCACGTATTATTCCGACAATGTTCACAGCGTGATTTTGAATATTAACAAGGAAAAAACAAATGTTGTGTTGGGCAAAAAATGCGTTACGATTTACGGAAGCGACTTTATCACGGACGAGCTATGCGGACTGAAATTCAACATCTCTCCCCTGTCGTTCTATCAGATAAACAGAAATCAGACGGAACGTCTGTACTCTATTGCTGCCGAGTATGCACAGCTTAACGGCGAGGAGTTTTTGATTGACCTATACTGCGGAACGGGTACTATAGGGCTTTCCATGGCGAAAAAGGCAAGGAAAGTTTTGGGTATTGAGATTATTCCACAAGCGATTGAAAACGCTAAGGAGAACGCTCATATCAACGGCATTACTAATGCGGAATTTATATGTTCCGATGCGGCAAAGGCGGCGGAGGAGCTTTCCAAAAACAAGACCTCACCCGATGTTGTGGTTGTTGACCCTCCGAGAAAAGGCTGTGACAGTGTAGTTATAGAATCGATATGCAAGATGTCACCGAAAAGGGTTGTTTATGTTTCCTGCGACCCCGAAACTCTTGCACGGGATTTGGCGGTGTTTGAGGAAAGAGGATTTAAAGTCGGTGAGGTTACTCCCGTTGATATGTTTCCGAGAACTCAGCATGTTGAAACGGTTGTGTCAATGACAATGTAAAGTTATACCATTTTAAAGTTTCTCTCAAGCCTTTACAAAGGCTTGCGGGCGACGGAACACCCCAATCAGTCAAGCCGTTAGGCGTAGACTGATTGGTAGGTGTGTCCTATAGCAATCCAAATAGATAGACGGACAAAAGAAAGACGGACAAAAGAAGGTGATTCCGCTGAGTGCAGGGCAAGGCGGAGGACGCAGGCATACTGTCGTATGTCAAGGACGACAACGCAGCCATGTGCTCAGTGGGACACCGAACTTGTTCGGATATTTGTTTGGTTTGCTATAGTGGTCTTGCACCATGCAGGGGCAGAGCCCATGCTCGCTGACGCAGCAAATCAGCGTAGAAAATAAACTACCCTCAGCGAAACTAAACGAACTCTATTCAACAAAACAACAAAATAAAAAACACACATCAAAAAACATCTTCCGATATCAACCAAAACAGGCAAGAGCAAAGCGAATTGCCGGTCTAAGAAAGAAAAGAACTAAATCTTAACTCTTTGGAATAAAAAGCAAAACACTAAGCAGAGATTAAAAAAATCCGCTTAGTGTTTTTTTAATTATTCTGTCGGCTATACAATAAAACTTCCGACTATTATAATTATAAATTATCAAACAGTTTGCCGTGTTTTTCGTAGCTTGCGATTTTGACAGGCTTGTTGTTCTCGTCAACCAAAACAACCTTCGGCGGATTCTTTTCGGCTTCTTCGAGTGTCACGGAGGCATACGACATAATTATAATAGTGTCGCCTTTCTGCCCCGAACGTGCCGCCGCTCCGTTAAGACATATAATTCCGCTGCCCCTTTCGCCTGCAATAACGTATGTTTCAATTCGGCTTCCGCTGTTGACGTTTACAATATGAACATGCTCATATTCATAAATATTTGCGGCTTCCATAAGCTCTTCGTCAATAGTAATGCTGCCAACATAATTCAGCTCTGCCTGTGTAATTACCGCACGATGAATCTTACTTTTCAGCATAGAAATATACATTATAATACTCCTCCATGCTGTACGTCTTGGGTAAAGAAGTTGTCAATTAAACGTGTATTTCCAATATACACCGCAATCGCACACAATGCCGGACGGTCAAGTGTGGTGATAATCTGCATTGTAGAGCAGTCTACAATTTTCACATAATCAATTCGTGCAAGCGGTTCTGCATTGATAATACCGCTCATTTCAGAAATAACGGCGGAACAGTCCTTTTCGCCGTTCCTTACCATATCAATGCCATGGAAAATTGCCTTTGAAAGCACAAGAGCCGCCCTGCGTTCCTCGGAATTGAGATATGTATTTCGTGAGCTTTTCGCAAGACCGTCCTCTTCACGCACTATCGGACAGCCGACAATTTCAATATCCATATTAAGGTCGTCAACCATATGACGTATAACCGCAAGCTGCTGTGCGTCTTTTTTGCCGAAATAGGCACGGTTAGGCTGTACAATATTGAAAAGCTTCGCAACAACAGTGCAGACACCTCTGAAATGCACCGGACGGCTTAAACCGCAAAGCTCCTCTGTGAGTACGGTCATATCAACAAACGAAGAAAAACCTTTGTGATACATTTCATCGGGTTCGGGATTGAATATCAAATCTCCGCCGTTTTCCTCGACTATCGCCGAATCGTGGTCTATGTCACGGGGATAGCTTTCCAAATCCTCTGCGGGTCCGAACTGCATGGGATTTACAAAGTCGGAAACAACAGTTCTGTCGTTATCCCTGTGAGAGGCTGCAATCAAGCTTGCGTGACCCTCGTGCAAATATCCCATAGTCGGCACAAGACCAACCGTCAAACCCTCTGCTTTCCACGCTTTCACTTGACTGCGTACTTCATCGATTGTTTTTACTATTCTCATGGCTTAAACCTCCTCGCTTAAAAGCTTTTCAATAACTTCGTCATCTATTTTATAGGTGTGCTCCTCCGCAGGGAACGCACCGTTTTTCGTTTCGGAAATGTAGTCCGAAATACCTTGTCTAATCAAATTGCCTGCTTCAGCAAAACGTTTCGCAAACTTGGGAGTATGCCCTGTTGTCATACCGAGCATGTCCTGATACACAAGTACTTGACCGTCACAGCCGTTTCCTGCACCTATGCCGATAGTCGGAATTACAAGCTTCTTTGTGATAATCTCCGCAAGCTTCGCAGGAATGCCCTCCAGAACTACAGCACAAGCACCTGCTTCCTGAATTTTGAGGGAATCCTCGATAAGCTTCTTCGCCTTATCGTAACTCTTTCCCTGAACCTTAAAGCCTCCGAACACATTCACCGACTGCGGTGTAAGTCCGAGATGTGCCACTACCGGAACAGACGCATTGACAATTGCACGGATTTGTTCGCAAACCTCCGCGCCGCCCTCAAGCTTTACGGCATGAGCACCGCCCTCTTTTACAAGCCGACCTGCATTGACTACGGCATCGTAAACACCTGTCTGATAAGAAAGAAACGGCATATCGGCAACTATAAAAGCATTTTTTGCTCCTCTTGCAACGGCAGCAGTATGATGAATGATATCATCAACCGTAACGGGGAGAGTATTTTCGTAGCCGAGCATAACCATTCCCAGAGAATCGCCGACAAGTATTGAATTAACTCCGCACTCGTCCTCTATCTTTGCCGTAGTGTAATCATAAGCAGTAAGCATCGTTATTTTCTCACCCGCTTGCTTCTGCATCATCAGGGTTGCAACTGTGTTTTTCATATATCAAACGAACTCCTTTATAAATGTTATCTTTCCGATATCTCTTCGGATAAAATACGTTTTCTATTATATCGCATAAATATGAATAATCTGTTACAAACCACACAATATTTATATAATTCATAATTTGTAATGCGTAATTGTTTGGTTTTTGATATGTGAAAGTCGGCTTTTCTTTTGGACGTTGGCTGATGATTAATGCGTAATTGTGATAATCGGAATTTTGTTATATTAACAAAATTTTTTAATTGTTAAATATATAATAGTATATTAAAATATTTCTATATCTAATCAAAGTTGTCTGAAAAATCGCTAACAAAACCTACAACAGAACAGTAAAAAGAACCTTTAACAAGACCGATAAAACTATCGACAATAAACCCGATACAACTAAACAATATAACAAGTGGTGGTGTGTGCCCTACAGTCACACACCATGATAAGGAAAATAATGCTGCTCTGCCGTCCGAGCCGCTGTCGGGAAAAATATCATCGGCTTTGGTCGGGTTCATAAAAATAAAATTTAAAAGGATTATCTTCACATGTTTCCAGCGGGCGTTGTCCGTCACTTGACAGATGTTGAATTTTAGACTATAATCTATTATATTAACTGCAAGTGCAATAGTCAACCAACAATTTTATACATAACGTTTAATATTCAACGCTTATGCGGTTTAGTGTTGAGAAAAAAGGAGGAATTTTTTATGAACAAAAGCGGCAATGAAAATCGAAGCGTAAGAAATACTAAGAAAAAACTTCAAGACGGACTTTTGACGTTAATGCAGGAAAAGCCGATTAATAACATTACAGTTAAAGAACTTACAAATCTTGTTGACATAAACAGGGGTACATTTTATTTTCACTACTCCGATGTGTTCGATTTGCTTTACCAAATTGAGGACGATTTTTTTATGAAATTCAACAATGTTCTGAATGCGGCCACACCTAAAGACGACGCAGCTGCTTACCCGTATTTAAAGGCAATTTTTACATTCCTTGCGGAGAATCAGCAGATGTGCCGTATATTTTTCAGTGCAAACTGTGATATGAGATTTTTCAATAAAATCAAGCAGCTTGTTGAGGACAGGTGCTGTTATTTATGGGAAATTTCCACACCCGATGAACCTACGGACGAAAAGCGTTTGCAGCTTTATGTTTCGTTCATTCGCAACGGTTGTGTAGGGATAATTCAGAAGTGGCTTGACGACGGCTTGGAGGAAACACCCGAAGAGATTTCCCAGATTGTGGGAAATATTATTACTTCAAGCATAAAGCTGTGTATGTCATAAAAAATTCGGCTGTTACACATTTTACCGTGTAACAGCCTTTACAGTCTTTATTAAATTTCAAAATGATAATTGTCCGGCAATCTGTACTCCGACGGAGAACAGCTGAAGCTCTTTTTGAACTGCTTTGAAAAATAGGCAACATCTTTATAGTCTATTTTCTGTGCTATCTCACCGACCTTCATTTCGGTATTCTTTAACAGCCAAGCCGCTCGCAGAAGCTTTATATTTGAAATATAATCAACAAATCTTATATTTGTCTGAGCAATAAAAATTGTACTGAGATAAGATTTATTTATATGCAGCTCCTCGGAAAGAGCTTTTTGTCTTAAATCGCTTTCGGGATTATAAAGAATATATTTTATAACATCATCAAGAGTTTCGTTGTGGTGAGGGTACAAATTGATATATGATTCGTAAAGTCCTATAAATCTGCTTTTCTGCTCCGAAAACTCCGAAACGTTTGAGGATTTAAAATCAAACTCGTTAAAGTACAAATCCAGCCAATCATTTTTTTGAAAAATAATGCCCAGTGCTTTATCGATTGTTTCGGCGGCTACTTTATAGCCGTTAATATATTCAAGGTAACTGTATATATCATTAGACCGATTTATAAACAGAACCGACAGCTTATCGGCGAATTTATCTATCGAGCTTTTTATCCTCTCGTCACTGTTGATGTGCTTATTCTTTATTTTATCAAACAATGAAAGTATCAGAATTTCGTCAAACGGAAGTATGAAATAATCCTCTGCTCCTATAAGAATTCCTTTTCTTGCGGATTGAAAATCGCCGTTTTCGCTGCAAAGTACTATATGACGGCATTGTTTATTGTTTTTTATATCGAGAAATTTTAAGTAATCATCAAATTCAACCAAACTGTTTTCGGCTATAAGCAAATCAAAACTTTTGTTTTTGACCTGCTTTAAAAGAGAATTGAAGTCACTGCAAACAGCCTGAATTTCAAATTGTGTTTCTTCTCCCCATATATGCAAAGATGTAAGCTTTGCCAATAAAGTGCTGCTTTCCAAAAATAGACATACATTATACATTCTGCAACACTCCTTTCGCACAACATCATATATATCCAATTTATATAAAAAATATATGTTTAATAGGTTATAGACTAAAAAATAAAATGCCTATCAAAAATCGGCTAATACTATTTTATCACATTTTATTTATATTTCAACCCCTGTATACAGGAAAAAAATTAGAAATTATTCGGCGGACAACGTCCGCAGGAAACATGTAAAGCAGCTTTTGTTTAAAATTTTCACTTCACGTACCCGACCGATACCTCGTTGTTAAAATTGATTTTCGGTCGGGTGCATAAAGTAAATATAAAGAGGACTGTCTTCACGTATTTCCTGCCGGTGTAGGATTTATATGTATTCTTTTCAACTTTATTTATTTCTCAGCTTCTTAGCCGCTGCAACAAGATTTACAAGTGACGCTTTAGTTTCCGTTTCCCCTCTTGTTTTAAGTCCGCAGTCGGGGTTTACCCAAAGCTTCTCTTTATCGATTTTTCCGAGCATCTTTTCAAGTGCGGAAACAATCTCCTCTTCCGACGGAACTCTTGGGGAATGTATATCGTAAACTCCGGGGCCTACTTCCGTTTTGAAGTTATTCGCCTTTAAGGAATCGAGGATAAGCAGGTCGGAACGTGACGCTTCAAATGTAATTACATCTGCGTCCATATTGTCGATAGCCGGAATAATATCCGTAAACTCACTGTAACACATATGCGTATGAATCTGAGTTTCGGGTTTCACACCGCTGTGCACAAGTCTGAATGCAGGAATTGCCCAATCAAGGTACTGCGAATACCAATCGGACTTTCTGAGCGGAAGTTTTTCTCTGAGAGCCGCTTCGTCAATCTGAATGATATTAATGCCGTTGGCTTCAAGGTCAAGCACCTCGTCACGGATAGCAAGTGCGATTTGAAGTGTACTTTCTTTAACGGAGATATCCTCTCTCGGGAAAGACCAATTGAGAATTGTAACAGGTCCCGTGAGCATACCCTTAACAGGCTTATCGGTACAGCTTTTTGCATATGCCGACCACTCTAACGTTATTGCTTCACGTCTGCTTACGTCGCCCCAGATAATCGGCGGCTTTACACAGCGTGTGCCGTATGACTGCACCCACGCTTTTTCCGTGAAGAGATAACCCTCCAAATGCTCGCCGAAGTACTCTACCATATCGTTTCGTTCGTACTCTCCGTGTACGATTACGTCAAGACCGATTTCCTCCTGCTCACGAACACACGACAGGATTTTCTTTTTGTTAAAATCCTTGTACTGTTCCAAAGTGATTTCACCCTTACGGAACGCACTTCTGTTTTGTTTAACGTCCTGCGTCTGAGGGAACGAACCTATAGTGGTTGTCGGGAACAATGGGAGATTGAAAACCTCTTTCTGAATTTTTTCTCTCTCCTCGAAAACGGGAAGTCTTGTGTAATCGCTTTCCTTGATACTGCTTACACGATTCTGTACTTTCTCTATAACAACGTCGGGTCTGTTCTTAAACAATTTCTCGTTTGCTGTGTACTCTGAATCGCCTGCTATCTCCGCAAAATTCTCTGCATTGGCAAGCGACGACAATTCCAAAAGCTCCGAAAGCTTTTCCTCCGCAAATGCGAAATGCTCCGTGTATTTCTGCGGAAGTTTGCTCTCGTTTCTGAGTGTAAACGGCACATGGAGAAGTGAACACGATGTCGAGAGAACAGTGTTAATGCCGAGTGCTTTTAGGTCGAAGATTGTTTCAAGTGTTTTCTTATAGTTGTTTCTCCAAATGTTCTTTCCGTTAAGAAGTCCTGCAAAAAGGATTTTATCTTTCGGGAAACCGTACTCCTTAATGAGTTCGGCTGTCTTTATGCCCTCGATAAAGTCCAGTCCGACTGCATCGAAATCAAGCGATACAAGCTTTTTGTAAATATCTCTCACATCTCCGAAATAAGTCTGTAAGAGGATTTTCACGTTTTTCTCCGATAAAATTTTCTTGTAAAGCTTTTCAAACAAAGCGATATCTTCTTCCGTTAAGTCACGGACAAGATAAGGCTCGTCAAGCTGTACCCACTCTTCACCCGCTTCCGAAAGCTTCAAAATAAGCTCGATATAGCTTTCCGCAAGACGGTCTGCGATATCCTCGGCTTTTGTACTGCCCGTAAATCTTGTAAGCTTAAGCAGAGTAAAAGGTCCTGCAATTACGGTTTTTGTTTGAATGCCTAAAGCTTTCGCTTCACTGTATTCGTCCAAAGCCTTTGTGCCTGCAAGCTTAACTTCCGTGCCGTCGTCAAATTCGGGTACCATATAATGGTAGTTTGTGTTAAACCACTTCTTCATAGCAAGGGCTTTAACGTCACCCTTTTCACCCTGATAACCTCTTGCCATTGCAAAGTATGTATCGATATCGGAAAGTCCGAGTTCCTTGTATCTTTTCGGAACTATGTTGAACGCATACGCAGTGTCGAGAAGATTGTCATAGAAAGAAAAGTCATTGGACGAAATAAAGTCAATGCCTTTCTCCTGCTGAATGCTCCAGTTCTTCTTTCTGATATCCTTTGCTGTATCACGGAGTTCCTTTTCGGAAATATCTCCTCGCCAATACTTCTCCGTTGCGAACTTCAATTCACGAAGCTCTCCCACTCTCGGGAAACCTATAACCGATGTTTTCATCTCTGTTTTCTCCTTTTTATTTTTTATTTGTTCTCCTGAAAGAACTTTCTGAAATACATTATAAACCTATCTTTTTAGTATGTAAAATATAAAAAATTTATGTGTACCATAGATTTTTCCTATGATATGTGCTATAATCATTTTGAAATCTATTTTTAAGGAGTAACGATAATGACACTGAAACAGCTTCAATATGTAATAAAGGTCGCTGAAACGGGTTCTGTCACGGAAGCCGCAAAATCGCTTTATATCGCACAGCCGAGCCTAACCTCGGCAATTCACGAGCTTGAAAAGGAATATCGCATAAACATCTTTACACGCTCCAACAAAGGCATTAAGCTCACCGCCGAGGGTGATGAATTTTTGGGATATGCACGGCAGGTTATAGAACAAACCAATCTGATTGAGGAAAGATACAACGGTAAAGCTCCGGGAAAGCAAAGATTTTGTGTTTCGTCACAGCATTATTCATTTGTTGTGGAAGCGTTTGTCGAGCTGCTCAAAGAGCATATCGGGGATAAATACGAATTTCATATGCGTGAAACACAGACGTATGAAATCATTAATGATGTTGCACATCTGAGAAGTGAAATAGGTGTGCTGTATCTCAACCGATTTAACGAAACCGTGATAAAAAAAGTCATTAAAGATAACGGACTTGTGTTTCATACTTTATTTATTGCAGAGCCGCACGTTTTTATAGGGAAAAACAGTCCGCTTGCGGAAAAGGATATTTTAACTCTTGAAGATTTAAAGCCTTATCCACGTCTTTCTTATGAACAGGGAAGTCACAATTCTTTCTACTTTTCGGAGGAAATTCTCAGTGTGACTGATTGTGACAAGGAAATTGTAGTTTGCGACCGTGCAACGCTTTTTAATTTACTGGTTGGATTGAACGGCTACACAATTTGCAGCGGTGTTATTAATGAGGAGCTGAATGGGTCAAATATAATAGCAAGAACGCTTGATGTTGATGATTATATGGAAATCGGGTATATTCTGCCGTCGGGAATACACCCGTCATATCTTACTTCGGTGTATATTGATATTTTGAAAAGACTTACGGTTGGCAATATAGACTAAAAAATGTACAGTCGAAATCAAATCGTAAGTTATCTTTCTAAAATCGGCAATTCGATACGCTCTTGCCTGCTTTTATTTATGTCGGAACATATTGTTTTTATGATTGTTTTTTTATTTTGCTGTTGATAGTTTGTTCAGTTTCGCTGAGGGTAGTTTGCTTTTCTTTGCAAATTTTTTCCGTCAGCGAGCGGGGCTCTGCCCCTGCACCCCGCAAGCTTTGAAAAGCTTGACCAAACTTTAACAAGCTTCGCTCCGCCGAAAGATATAGCAAAAATTATCAAGAAGTTTGTCAAAATTAACATTATTTTCGTCGGAATTTTTATTGACAAAGAAAAAAATTAGTAATATAATTAAATAAGTAAAAGGCAAAGATGTCAAATCGATTAAAATTCGATTGATGTCTTTGCCTTTTTAGTTTTTTTGTTAGGTTGTGATTTTATGGAAGACATGTATAAGCTTCTTGAATATACCGACTCCGTCAATGAGCTTCTCGCAAGATACGGAGTTAAGTTTGGAATATACAAGAATAACACCTTTAAAGAACAGCTTTTTCCGTTTGACTCAATTCCCAGAATTATCAAAGCAGACGAATTTGCGGTACTGGAAAAAGGTTTAAAGCAGAGAGTTGTCGCTTTGAACTTATTTTTAAAGGATATCTACAGCAAGAAAAGTATCGTTAAGGACGGTATTGTACCGGAAGATTTCATCTTTGCAAGCAGCGGCTATATGCCGCAAATGGAGGGAGCTTTCCCTGTAAACGACATTTACAGCCACATTTCGGGAATTGACCTTGTTCAGTCCAAGGACGGAGGCTGGTACATACTGGAGGATAATCTCAGAGTTCCCTCGGGTGCTTCCTACCCTATGATAGCAAGAGATTTGTGCCGCCGCTCCGCTCCCGATGTTTTCGCAAACACTGCTATCGAGGACAACAGAAACTATGCCGACCTACTCAGACGTACAATGGATAACGTCAATGTCGGCGGTCACACGGTTATCCTCACACCCGGCAGATACAATGCCGCTTACTTTGAGCATTCCTATCTTGCAGAAAGAACAGGTGCTCACCTTGTCACAAACAATGCGTTGACAGTTGAGGACGACAAGCTTTACTATCTCGACGCAAGCGGCAAGAAAGAGCGTGTGGGTGCTGTTTACAGACGTATCAGTGACGAGTATCTCGACCCGATAAATTTCAATTCCGAATCGCTTATCGGTATTCCTCATATTTTCGATGTGTTCAAAAAGGGCAACGTTGCTATTATCAATGCTCCCGGAAACGGTGTGGCAGACGACAAGGGTATCTATTATTTTGTACCGAAAATGATTAAGTATTATCTTGGTGAAGAGCCTATACTTAACAATGCTCCAACATATCTTCCTTTCTACGAAGAGGATATGAAATATGTTCTCGACAATTTCGACAATCTCGTACTGAAAGATGTTGCGGAAGCAGGCGGTTACGGTGTTGTTTTCGGAAGCAAGCTTTCGAGTACCGAAAAGGAAGATTTCATTAATCTCCTTAAGAGCGAACCGAGAAGATTTATCGGTCAGGAAGTTATCGATTTCAAGGATTTGGAAATTCTCGATGACGGCAATATCGTTCCGAGAAAAGCCGATTTGAGAGCATTTGTTCTTATGGCGGACGAACCGCTTGTTTGGCGTTCGGGCTTGACAAGATATTCAAGAAACCCCGATTCATTCATAGTTAATTCATCACAGGGCGGAGGATTTAAAGACACATGGGTATTATCACGATAGAACAAAACGACAGCCTTTTCTGGCTTGGAAGATACACCGAGAGAGTGTACACCACTGTAAAGCTTTATGCAAATCATTATGACACAATGATTGACGAGATTGCGGAAAGTTATCAGAAATTCTGCATTGATATGAATATTCCCGATATCTACGGTTCAAAGGACAACTTCATCAAAAGCTATGCGTTTGACAATGACAACCCCGACAGTATTATCAGCAATATGACAAGAGCTTATGACAATGCCATTATTCTGCGTGACGAAATAGGCTCGGACGGTCTGAGCTACATTCAGCTTTCCATGTATGACATTCAGAAAGCGGAAAAAAGTCATTCTCCTATGCTGGAGATTCAGAAGCTTATCGACCACATTCTCGCTTTCTGGGGATATATGGACGATTCAATCGACAGCAAGCGTACACGAGATGCAATCAAGGTAGGAAAACGTCTTGAACGTATTGATTTGTACGCAAGACTCAAAGTTCCGAGAGCACAGCTTAGTAAGGAAATCTCAAAATTATACTACCGTTTGCCCGTCAGCGGACTTCCTTACAATAAATTTAAGCTGGAAGAAATAAAAATGCTTGCAGAAAGTGAAAAAGTAGACTATTATAATATTGTAGAAAATATAGAAAGTTTGGTGGAGATATAATTTGAAGAAACTAAAGTTTCACTACAATATGACAATCGAGTTTACAAGCCCTATTTCTAATCACAATTTTAAGCTGAAATGCCTGCCGAAGTCGGGAAGCCGTCAGACAGTGAGCGAACTTAACTTCGAGATTACCCCGAATGTTAAGCTGTCCGACGGCACGGACGGTTTCGGAAACCTTACCCGATACGGCAGTATTTCAGAAGAACACACCCTGTTCAGTGTAACCGTGGAGGGTGTGTGCGAGATGAACGGCGGATTTTACGATGAGGACGTGAATCCGTCTATGCTTGGACTGTTCAAAGTGCAGACACCTCTCACAAAATCGGGAGAATCATTGACTGAGTTCCGAAAGAAGCTCAGTCTGCCCGAGGGTGACAACCTTGAAAAATCACGCTATATTATGCACGAGGTTTACAAGCACTTTGAATACGTTCCCAAAGCGACAAGCATTGCTACAAGTGCGGAGGAATCCTTTGCACTCGGTAAAGGAGTGTGTCAGGATTACTCACAGTCAATGCTTTCGATTTGCCGAAGTCTGGGTATTCCCTGCCGATATGTGACGGGTCTGCTTATGGGTGAGGGTGAAACTCACGCTTGGACGGAGATTTACTCGGACGGCAAATGGTACGGCTTAGACCCTACTAATGATGTGGAGGTCAGCGAAAATCACATCGTTATTTCCACAGGACGTGACAGTGCCGATTGCAGCGTCAACAGAGGAATATTCCGTGGCAGCGGTACTCAGTCGCAGAAAATATATGTGAAAGTTGAGGAAGTACATGATACAAACAGTAACGCAGGCTGATTTGCCCTGTGATGAAAGTTTAAGAATCAAGAAAAATCGTATTGCCCCCGAGAACACCGATAACTTAAAAAGAATAAGCATTGTAACAGGAACTCACGGTGACGAGCTTGAGGGTCAGTATGTATGCTATCTTGTTCAGAAAAGAATTAATGAACACCCCGAATGCCTAAACGGAATTATAGACATCTATCCGGCTATCAATCCCATAGGCATTGATTCCATTACAAGAGGTATTCCCGCATTCGATTTGGATATGAACAGAATGTTCCCCGGTGACAGCGAGGGTTATATGCTTGAGCATATCGCAAACGGTATTGTCACGGATTTGGAGGGTTCGGACGTTTGCATAGATATTCATGCAAGCAATATTTTTCTTACGGAAATACCTCAGGTCAGAATCAACACTATTTTCGGTAAAAAGCTTGTTCCGATTGCCGAGAAAATAAATATTGATTTGATATGGGTTCACCCGTCGGCGACTGTACTCGAATCTACTCTGGCACACTCTATGAACGCTGTGGGAGTGCCTACTCTGGTTGTTGAAATGGGTGTTGGAATGAGGATAACAAAATCCTACTGCGAACAGCTTACGGACGGAATTTTCAATCTTATGTCATCGCTGGGAATGTGGAGCGGTGAAGTTCCGAACGTCCGCAAGCCGCTTGTGGTTTATGATGAAGACCCCATTTCATTTTTGAATGCCGAGAAGTCGGGTTTGTTCGTTGCTCACACAAAGCACTGGACGAACGTCACCGAGGGTCAGCATATCGGCGATATTATCGACCCGCTGTCGGGAAAGGTCTTAACGACTGTGACTGCCGACTGTGACGGTATTCTCTTCACAATCAGAGAATATCCCATTGTTGACGAGGGTTCGTTAATCGGAAGAATTTTACCGGGAAGAGAATTGAAAATATGAGAGAAAAAATTATTTACGAGTTAAAAACACTTTACAGAGATGATATGAGGGCACGAGCTTTCGAGTTCGGTTCGGGTGAAGAATCCGTCTGCATTCTGGGAAGCCTGAGAGGAAACGAGATACAGCAGACTTACGTTTGCAGTCAGCTTGTTAAAGAGTTGAATATTCTGGAACAAAAGGGTGCTATTGTCAAGGATAAGAAAATAACCGTTATCCCCTGTGCCAACCCGAGAAGCATAAACACTGAGAAGCGGTTCTGGCCTATCGACAACACCGACATTAACAGAATGTTCCCCGGCTATGATGTGGGCGAAACTACTCAGAGAATTGCGGCAGGTTTGTTTGAGAATATCAAGAGTTACAAGTACGGTATTCAGTTCACCAGCTTTTATATGCCGGGAAGATTTATTCCGCATATCAGAATGATGTCAACAGGCGAAGAGGACGTGGAACAGGCGAAGCTTTTCGGTATGCCCTATGTTGTGCGGAGAAAGGTTCGTCCTTATGACACTACCACTTTGAACTACAACTGGCAGCTTTGGGAAACAAAAGCTTACAGCGTTTACACAACAACTACTGCCGATATCGATGAAGCAAGTGCAAAGCAAGGTATAAAGAGTGTTCTGCACTTTTTGAAGTGTATCGGAGTTATTGACGAGAGTGTCAGCACAAATGCAGGCTATCACTCAAAGCTGCTTTGGAATACGGATATGGTAAATGTCCGCAACACCCATTCGGGTATTTACCGACCTGTTCTGCAATCGGGTCAGCAAGCCGAGGCAGGCGATTTGCTTGCAAGAATAATTGACCCTTACACGGGTGAGATTACGGAGAAAATTATTGCTCCGTGTACCGGTACGATTTTCTTTTCTCACAGCAATCCGCTTGTTTACAGCAGCACGGCGGTTGTTAAAATTGTCCCCGAAAATTAAGTCGGGTCGGCAATGCCGACAGAAAACACGTGTAGACAGTTTGATTTATCCGTAACTTTTATTACCCGACCGAAAGTTGATTTTAATGCGGCAATTTTTGACCAACTTTATGAAGTACAATAACAATCATACCAAATACTTTCGGTCGGGTAGATGAAGCTATTTCTTAAAAAGACTGTCTTCTTCTTGCTTTTGTGTGAATTTTTATGTATAATATAATTAACATAAAACTAACTATTCGGAATAAAGCACAAAGCGAGGTTATAATATGTTGGCAGAAAAATTGGAATTCTACACAAAGGATTATTATTACTCACTCCCCGAGGGCAGCAGGGTTGAACTTATCGAGGGAATTATTTATGATATGTCGCCTGCTCCGCTGAGGATTCATCAAAAGCTTGTAACCAGAATTTCCTACAGCATTCAGAATTTTATTGAAAAAAACAAAGGTAAATGCGAGGTCTATGTTGCTCCTTTTGACGTTGAGCTTTCGGACGATACGGTTGTTCAACCCGATATTTCCGTTATATGCGACCCCGACAAGCTAACCGAAAAAGGCTGCACAGGTGCTCCCGACTGGATTGTTGAAATAACTTCAAGCAACTTTTCACACGATTATGTTTACAAGCTAAATTTGTACAACAAATACGGTGTCAGAGAATATTGGATAGTAAATCCTCAGCGTGAAACGGTTATAGTTTACCGCTTGGCAGACAATTATATTTGTACTCCGTATACTTTCAATGATTCAATACCTGTCGGAATATACAACGGACAACTTGAAATTACAATTTGTCACCTAACTGTAACGGGAAACACGTGAAGCATTTTTTATTTCAGCTTTGTATACCCCGCCCAAAGTTTATTGTTATTGAATTTATTAAAGACAATAACAATCACATCAACAAAATTACAGCAGACAAGGTTTATTCCTTATCTGCTGTTTTTTTGAATATTTGATATTAATACTGAGGAAGAACATCAATATTAAAATTACCGCTTTTTGTTTTAACAGTGTACGGATATGTTCCGTCACCGCAAATATAACGATTCTTGCCGTTGTCGATATAGGAATTGAGTTTACCTTTTCTCGACTTGAAGTCAACAGAGTAACCTACTCCGCCGTCAACTTTCATATTGACATTTCCGCCCTCTGTTTCAATTTTAGTATTCTTAGAATAAACACTTTCAAGAGAAACGCTGCTGTCAATATTATTCACCGTAATGCTTTCGGCTGTGAAATTCCTAAAAACAACTTCACCGTTTGTGTTTACATTGACCGATTTCAGCTTATCTGCCAACTGCTGCGGAACACGGATTTCAACTTTTTTGTAAGCGTCGTCAATCAGTGTTTCTTCGCTTGCAACATAGAAAATCGAAAAGGTATTTCCCTCAAATGTATAGGAAAGTCTTTCGTCCTCCATAAGCTGACGTGTTGCGGCTTCTTCAACAAAGTATTCTTTTTCGTTGTAGCCTATGATTTCAACACGTCCGCCTACCCAATTTACGTTAAGAGTATCAACATTGTCGGGCGGATAGTACTCCCCCATTGAATGATACACCGACATATCGGTAGGGTCTATTCCGTCAAGCTTCAAAACCTCGTCGCTTGCGTCTGCTTCAATGACCGTACACAGTCCGTTCATCAGAAACACAAGCGATATAAACACAACTCCGAAAACGGACAGACATATATTTCTCAGCTTCATATTATGCAATAATTGTGCCGTCAACTACGCCGCTGATAGCCGCTGCGTTGGCTTCGTCCGTATCGATGTGCATAGCCGGTGCGAAATCTGCTCTTACACGGATAACAACGTCACCGAAAGTGAGTTTTCTGCCTGTACCGGGGTCAACCTCAACGGAAACAATCTGCTTATCCTGCAAGCCGAACTCCTCAGCCTTTTCGGGTGTGAGGTGAATATGTCTTTTGGCAACGATAACGCCGTTCTCTATCTGACATTCGCCCTTAGGACCTATAAGCTTACATCCGGGTGTTCCTGCGATATCTCCGCTCTCTCTGATAGGAGGAACTAAACCGACCTTTCTTGCGTCCGTAAGAGAAAGCTCAACCTGAGTATCCTTTCTGAAAGGACCTAAAATCGAAAGAGCAAGCTCGCCTTTCGGACCTACAACAGTAACTTTCTCCGCACAGGCAAACTGACCCGGCTGTGATAAGTCTTTCTTCTTTGTGAGGGTAGCGTCCTCACCGTACAACACTGCAAAAACCTCGGGTGTCACGTGAATATGACGTGCTGAGGTTTCAACGATAACCTTCATTTTAATCACCATTCCATTTTTATTAAATTTATTGTCCATAGGGACAATATTCCACTTATTATTTTACACCCGTTTGGAAATAAATGCAAGAATTTTTAATAAAAATTGTGTACAATATTGTAATGAACTGCGTTTTGTGATAAAATGAGATATACAAAACAATTAAGGAATTGTGCGGAAATTATTCAGTCATTTTACGATAAAAAACAATGTTTTCTACAGTGTTTCAATGATAAAAATGTATTAATTATTTCTGCATAGTTCCTAAAGGAACGTGATTACAATGTATGACAACTGGGAAGATTTGAAAGCTGCCTGCTATGACTGCAAAAAATGCGGTCTTTGCGAAACGAGAACGAACCTTGTGTTTGGTGTGGGCAATCCGAATGCGGAGGTTATGTTTATCGGCGAGGGACCCGGTGAACAGGAGGACTTAAGGGGCGAACCTTTTGTTGGTCGTGGAGGTCAGCTTCTTGACAAGATGCTTGCTGTGGTTGACCTTGACCGCAAGAAAAATATTTACATAGGAAATATGGTTAAATGCCGTCCGCCGAAAAACCGTGACCCGAAACCCGAGGAGCAGGAGCAATGTATTTTCTGGCTCAGAAATCAGGTTAAGCTTATAAAACCGAAAATTATAGTATGTCTTGGAAGAATATCGGCTATGAAAGTTATTAAGCCCGACATCAAGATAACTAAGGAACACGGTATTTTCTTTGAACGCAACGGCACTCTTCTTATGGCAACCCTCCACCCTGCCGCACTTTTAAGAAATCCAAACAATAAACCTGCCGCTATGGAGGATTATTTTAAGCTCAGGGATAAGATTAACGAGATTTGCGAGCATACTTATGAATGATATTATTTTATTAACTTTTATATTTTAATAACAATTTTATTTCTGTTTTTGCTCTTTCTCTTTTTACTGTGAAAGCTCTGAACAATCTGTAAAAAGGCAAAAACGGAAGTAATATTTTGTGCTTAAAGAAAACGGGATATCTCTTTTTCAATTTACTTACAGGCGGAAAAATTTTGTAAAAAACGTACCTTAGCTTGCTGCCGTTAAACCTATCCATTCTGTTTTTTACAATATGTTCCTTAGTGCCGTAAGCCCCCGAAAAGACTATGTATTCAAACATTTCCCTGTCTTCATCGGCAAGCTTGTTCTTTCCGAAAAGGTTCATTGCCAAACGTCGGCTGCTGCGTTCATACTCGGCAATTTTCATTTTTTGAAGCTCGGTTTCTATGTACTCAGTTTTAAGAGTATCTCCGAATTTCTTCATAAAAACATATATGTCAAGCAGTGAACGCAAGCCTGTCCCGCCGATTGAATAGTGCTTGTATGCATGTGTAATTATGTATATGTAAAAATCCTCATTGCTGAAATGACAGCCGCTGCCCGTATCATTTTTTATCAAACGTTTTTGAACGTTCTTGTAATATTCCCTAATTTCGGGATATTTTTCGGCGTAGCTTTCCTCAAACAATTCAACGTGCATTTCAAAATTACTCACAGGTTTTTTCAAATATATATCGTGATTACTGCTGCCGTATTTTTTAGTTTCGTAGCCGTTGGTTTCAAAATATTTCTTAGCCTGTTCTCTGTATGACGAATCGAACAATATATCGTTATCCGACATTTCACGCATACCAAACTCAGGATAATAATCTTTCAGAACCGCACCCTTAAGTGGAACATACCATATATTTTCACTGTCAAAATATTTAAATAAAGCCGCTCTTTCTATATCGAGAGTGGCATTTTTTCTGCAAGCTTTACCTTTCGCTTGTGTAAAATTCTCAAATTTTAACCCTGCCGATTCCAGTGCGACAGCCGTTATCGCTGTTAGCATATGATTCTTTGATATCAGATAAAGATTCTCGGGATTGATATTGTTGATTTTATCCGTATCGGGTATATGATTATTAATAACACAATAGATAAGATAAATCATATCATTTACAGATTTCAAATATTTACTTTTATTCATACTCATCTATAGCTCCTATTTTTCTTAATTCTGCAAGAACCTTTTTTACATCATTCTCGGCTATAATATCGGCATTTCTGTATTTTTCTTTTAAATACTTTACAATATTTTTCTCCGTTGTACCTTTTTGCAGGCAATCTAAAATAATTCCAAACGTTTTATTTCCTTTTACAATACCCGAAAATTCTGTATCTTCTACAGGGATAAGAATGCTTTTATTTTCGCTGTGGTATACAGTATACTCTTTCTTTAGCTTCATAATCCTCTTCCTTTAAGTAAAAAATTTGTAGCTGTACGGTTGAATTTAAAATCGTCCAATATCTTTCTTAGACCGGCAATTCGCTACGCTGTTGCCTGTTTTGGTTTTAATCGAAAGATACATTTTATATAGGCTTTTATTTTTGTTTTTTAATTATAGTTTGTTTAGTTTCGCTGAGGGTAGTTTATTTTTCTTTGAAAGTTGGATTCGTCAGCGACAAGGGCTCTGCCCCTGCATGGTGCAAGACCGCTAGGAACACCTACCAATCAGTCTACGCCTAACGGCTTGACTTCTTGGGGTGTTCCGTCGCCCGCAAGCTTTAAAAAGCTTGACCAAACTTTAACAAGCTTCGCAACCGTACAACTAAAAAAATTTCAAAGTCAACATTTCACTATTTTACATATTATTTATCAAATCGACACTTTCAAAATAAGACTTCTTACTTTCGGGAAATACCGGCATACATGAATAAACGTGCATCATATTTTCCCTTATATCAATATGAAGCTTATCCCTCGAACCGTCACGCTCAAACGCTTTGCGATATGCTGCGGCATTTCCGGCGAGAACCTCTTCCCCGTAGTACATATAGGTAGGAGGTGCATTTTTAAAATTCTCGTGAATGGGTGTAACAGAATGATTCGGAACTTCTTCTCCGTGGGCAGTCAGTTCGGGAATAACACGAACGTCGCACAAGGCGAAAAACGGGTCTTTCTTCTCATACTTTTGAAGTTCCGCCCAATCTTCTTCCGTATCGGGTATACCTCCCGGAGAATGTGCAATTATAAGACCGGGCATACCTACGGGATTTTCACTTCTGTTATTCCAATTTATAATTTCAAGTGCAAATGAACCCCCGAAAGACAATCCGACAATTGCTATTTTTTCGTGATTATACCTCTCTGTCATTTTTACATATACGTTATACAGGACATCTATTGACTTTGTGATATTCACCTCCGACACCGACGGATAAATCGGATACCAGACATCAAGTCCCGTTCTGTCGGCATAATCTATTGCAAAATCAATTTGTATTTTCCAGCAATTGGTAACACCGCCGTAAATATACATTATGGCTTTATTTTTATCGGAGGATTTATTTTTCTTTGAGCGAATAATCAAACAGGGATATTCCGTATTGTCAACAAGTTCATATTTTGCTTTTCTGTTTTTTGGCATTGAAAATTTAGCTTTTGCGTTTTCTCTTGCTGATTTTCTGCGGCACTTTTCGATATTCTTAAACGAACCCTTTCCCGGGTGAATTAACCTCATTATTTTGATAGCAATATCTCCCGATAGGCTCATACGAATTCACTCCTGTTTCCGCTGTACGTAATTAATAACTAACATAATAAATATATCACATTACTTTAAAATTGTCAAATTCATTTTTTATAATGTTTTAATCTTTTTTGTTACAAAGTATAATGAATATATACAAAACTGTTGACTTTGATTTGACATTATGCTATATTTATTTTACAGTCAAAATTCGGAGGTGCTTTTTATGTTTTTATCCCAAAATGATATTACCGATATATATAAAGTTATTTTGCGAGAAATGGACTGATTTTTGCTATCCAAATGACAGCATTATAATATTATTTGGTTCGGAATTTATGATATATTACGAGGATATTTTATATGGCACTTACAGAAAATCACGGATATGAAAAATTTATTATCGGAATTGATAAATATTTCGAGTATTACGATAAGGGTTTGAAAAAGCAAGCAAATAACTACATCAAAAATTTTGTGAATGATTTTGAGAAAAACGTTCCCGAATCGGAGCGTGACGAAATCTTATACCGACTTTGCTGTGAAATGCTTGACGAGGGTAAACACGAAAGATTTTTGCGTAACGGCGGCATTATGAACAGTTACCGCTTTTCCTGTCACCTGCCGCATGAACTTAACCGTATTGTTTGGGAGTATTTGAAGCGGCAGTGCGAACTTGAAAAGATGCCGCATATGCGTTGGATATTCCAAATTTACAATACACATCAAAATCCCTTTGACCCCAAAGGAGAATATAACACATATAAAATACTTGAAAAAGCATACAATCACAATGACTGCGACCAAAAAACCGTTGATTTGTACTTTTACGAACAAATAAAATGGTTGGAATGGGGAGCTCATCATTTCCCCGAGGGGTGCATTATTACAAAAGAATCATATGAGGAAACCGTTAAAACTGCCGAGAAGATTATATCTGAAAGGTATGTTTGTTTGTATCTTAAAGAGGCTCTTGATTATTTTGTAAAGTTGTATGATTGTTTTTACAAGTATACAGACAGCGGAGAAGATTTTTATAAGCTGTGCGATGAAGCGAATATCAGATTTCCGACTTATTATTGACACGGAGGTAAATGCAATGGACAAGAAATTTATTGATTGGATTAGGAAAAACGATTGGAAATTAGAATTAACAGATGAAAATTTCAATTTGCCCGAAAGTATTATTGAAAGATACACTGTTTCAAAAAAATGGCTTAATTTCATTAGCAATGTTAAAAATTGCACAAACAGTGAACAAAACAAATGGTTTCTGACGATAAATGATTACTCTGCCGAATACGACGAGGGGTCTTGGGGGTGGAATGATTTTGAAATGATGAGTCTGCAAGCTGCCGAAGACGATACCGAATGGCAGGAAGAAATCACGGAATTTTGGAACACGCACTTCCCTATTTTTCTTGATATCGAGGGCGACTACAGCTATTATGCGATAGACACCGACAGCGGCGAGGTTGTTCAGGGATATGAACCCGAGTTTGAAGAGTGTTATACCGTTGCGGAAACATTTGAGGATTTCATTGCAAAGATTTTAGACGGTGAAATTATTCTGTAAAATTTTAAAAATACGCTTGACAAAGCCAAAAATTTATAGTATAATATTCATTGTTGATTGCTGGTGTAGCTCAGTTGGTAGAGCAACGCATTCGTAATGCGTAGGTCATCGGTTCGAGTCCGACTACCAGCTCCAATGAAAACGGCTTAAGCTTTATGTTTTTGCCGTTTTTCTTTTTGCCATAAAACTCCAAAATTCAAGAGAGTGTGTTTATTGGGTGTTTTATGATATATTGTAAAATGAAAAAACCGCAAAGATTTATACTCTCTGCGGTTTGATTTTATTTATAAATATGTAGAAGGTATCTATATCTTAGTAGACAACGTTACCGTCTTCGTCATAAGCATGGTAACCGGGGTTTTGGTCTACAGCTGCCTTGGCATTATCCAAAACATAATATGCACCAATCTGTGACTGCCAGTTATCCCAGCTTGTACGAACTCTGTACAATATTTTTTCGTTTGATGAAGTTGATGTAACAGTTTGTACAGGTGCAGGAGCTGTGCCGTCCTCTTGAAGGTCGTACTGTGTCAAATCCCATCTTTCGATAACGGAGCAGATAACGTCAACGTAATTAACAGCTGTTGCATATCCGCCGTTCTTGATAATCTGAGCTGCCGTTCTGTAGTCTGTGCAGCCGATAATGCCCTCATAGCGGAGCTTGCTGCCGTTCATAGATGTACGCAGATAAGCCGAATGGTCTTCGATACTGTCCTCCATACAATCATACATTCTGAAACTGTCATAAACAACATATGTACTGCCGTCTGCTGTCTGCTCATTTGTGTTGATATTGTAAACTGAAACACCGTCCCAAGCAGAACCGTACCATGTACTTTGACCCGGATAGCCCTTAATACCAAAGCAGTTGTTAGCTTCGAGTGAAAGTCTTGACTGACCGTAACCCGATTCAACAATAAACTGTGCCAAAGACACGGAAGCAAGAATGCCTGTTTTCTTCTGGTCTGCGGTGAACAAAGGTCCTACCTTATTAATAACGTCCTGCGGAGCCCAGCCTTTCATTTCCGCAACCTGAGTTCTTGTTGTGATTTCTTCTGCGGTTTCGGGATATTCGATAGCGGCAGGCTCGGTAACGAGGTCTGTCAGCTCTATATCGGAAACATCAATTTCGCTTGGAGTTTCCAATGTTTCGTCATATTCTTTGTCAAGACCGATGCTGTGTCTTAAGATTCCGAGTGAATCATTGGCGGTTACTATGCCGTCTTGGTCGAAATCGGCAAGCTCCAGCTGTTCGTTGTCAAGTTCACCTATTCTTACGGAATAACGCAAAGCAAGCAAAGCATCATAGGCATTGACTGAACCATCTCTATTAACGTCACCTTTTTCAAAGTCACTCGCACTTGCTGTAATTGCATAGGTTGCAACGCTTGACGCAGCCAACAAAACTGCGACTGCCTTCTTAAAATTATCCATTAATATAAAATCCTTTCTTAAATGTACGTATCACGTACTTTATTATATCCGACATAAAATATTATCGGATATCCAAAAACAAGGGACACAATAATTATTCCGAATTTTAAAAACTCAAAATATACTTTCATCAAGCAAGTCTTATTTTATACTATCTTTATGAATAACATATTAATATACTTTAAGAATTTCTTTAAAAAATCGATTTATTCAACCTCTCCGATACAGAAATCGCCCTTTACAGCACATAATTTTACATTTAGTATCATACCGTTTAAAGGTTTATCCGACTTAATTTTCACCGGAGTGTAGTTTTTGGTGTACCCCTCCCACAAGCCGTTCTTGTCGGTCTGTTCAAAAAGCACCGCCTCGGAACGTCCCGTTTGACTTTCAAGAAACGCTTTTCTTGTTGAAGTTGCTGCTTCAATCATAATCTTGCTTCTCTTGGACTTCACGGAGTTATCAAGCTGATTCGGAGCTTTTGCGGCTATAGTACCCTCTCTTTGCGAATATGGAAACACATGTGCTTTCGCAAATGCAATTTCTTTCACAAATTCAACCGACTGCCCGAACTCCTCTTCTGTTTCGCCCGCAAAACCGACCATAACATCAGTCGTAATCGAGCAATTGTCAAAGGCGGCTCTCAAATCGGCGACAATCTTTCTGTACTCTTCCGTGGTGTAATGTCGGTTCATACGCTTTAGTGTAGCGTCACAGCCGCTTTGCAAAGAAAGGTGAAACTGCGGACAGAACTTTTCAAGCTTCGACAGTCTTTCAATAGATTCTCTGTCCATTCTCTCGGGTTCGAGCGAACCCAGCCGAACACGCTCCACACCGTCAATCGAACACGCACACTCTACCGCATCGCAAAGGTGTAAGCCCAACTCTTGACCGTAAGCCGAAAGGTTTATCCCCACCAAAACAATCTCCTTATAGCCGTGATTTGCCATATGCTGTAGTTCTCTCTTTAAAACATCAATAGGCTTTGAACGCACCGGACCTCTTGCGTAAGGTATTATACAATATGAACAGTAGCGATTGCAGCCGTCCTCAATTTTAATGAATGCTCTGGTTCTTTCCTCAAAGTTTGAAACGGATACAAGCTCAAAATCGCTGTTTTTAGTATATTTATGTATATTGATTATTTGTTCACGGTTAATAAGATATTTTTCAATCTCGTCGGGAAGCTCGCTTCTCATAGAGTTTCCGAGAACAATATCCACCTGCTCAAACTCTTCTTTAAGGTTCGGATATGCCTGCGGCATACAGCCCGTAAGGACAATAATACTATCCTCTTTATTACGTCTTAAATGTCTTATAAGCTTCATTACTTTATTATCGGAAACAGCTGTAACTGTGCAGGAATTTATAATCATAATATCTGCGTTTTCTTTATTCTCCGTATATTCATATCCACGGCTTATCATAAGCTCCGTCATAACTTGAGATTCATACTGATTAACCTTGCAGCCGAAATTATAAACAGAAAAATTCATTTAAACCACTCCCGTTATTAATATATTTATTACAAATTTTGTTACACAAAACAGTTAATTTATGTAACCATTCAGATTTTATATAAAAATTCTACATTTTTCTTATGAATAGCAAACAAAAAATTCAGTAATTTTTTGGCGAAAAATCCGTTGACATTTTTCAAAAAAGTGATAAGATATAAAGGTAGTTAAAACAACTCACAGCATTTTTCATTTTGGAGGTCAAACTATGTTCACACAAGCAATTAACATATCTTCTCTTGAAGACGCAAAAAGCTTTGTAAACGTTACAAACAAGTATGACGGCGTTTCGATGCGTATCAGAATCGACAACTATGAAATTGACGCACATTCAATAGTTGGTGTTCTCAGCATTGTTGACAGCGAAAACGAGGCTGTTTTTACGGCTAATCTCCCCGACGACGACAAGAATCTTCTTAACGACATTAAGCCTTTCCTTGCAAATGCACACTGATTTTATGAACCTAAATTAGTATAAATCGTAAAGATTTTTTTGTCAACCTATTTTGATAAAATTTTTTAAAATCGGATATCAAAATAAAATTTCCTCGTGTTGATTTACGTCTGTAAATGTAATCAACAGGAGGAATTTTTGTTATTTCTTTATTGTTCTGAAAAATCCGATAATACCGAAAACTATAAAGAATGCAAGGTTTATGCACACAACGGTCGCACCCGTGGCAGTTTCCGCATAGAAGCTCACAAACAATCCCACCGCAACGCATATAACGGACTGAACCGCCGAGGAGATAACCACCGCTTTATAGCTTTTAAACACCCTCATTGCGGTAAGTCCGGGGAAAATAATAAGGCTCGAAATCAGCAGAGTTCCCATAATCTGCATACCCAGAACAACAGTGAGAGCCGTTAAAAGAGAAATTATGGTATTGTAAACTTTTGCGTTAGTGCCTGTTGCAAGTGAGAAATTTTCATCAAACGTAACGGAGAAAATCTTATTGTAAAAAAATATGTACAAAAACAGCACAACCGCACAAAGTACCAAGCTCAACACAACATCATCGTGTGACAATGCAAGTATACTTCCGAAAAGATAACTGTACAAATCGGTATTCAATCCGCCCGAAGCACTTGTCACGACAATGCCGATTGCCAATGCACTGCTTGAAACAATCGCAATAGCACCGTCACCGTTGATTTTGCTGTTCTCGCTGATTCGCAGAAGAAGAAACGCCGCCACGATAACTACGGGAATTGCGACCCTCAAAGGGGCAAGGTTCATTGCCGCAGCAAGTGCCAACGCACCGAAACCGACGTGGGAAAGTCCGTCGCCTATCATTGAGTATCGTTTTAAAATCAAACTGACACCCAGCAAAGCCGCACAAAGTGCCACGGGAACTCCGACTATCAATGCCCTTTGCATAAATGTAAACGATAAAATTTCACTTATTGAATATTCCATAATACCTCCGACTATTAATAACTTCCGATAAACTGATTTGAAATACTGCTTGAAAGGTAATCGTTCACCGTACCGAAATAGCAGGTTTTATTTTCGAGATGAAGAATATGTGAAGCATTTTCGACAGACTCTTTTACATCGTGAGATACCATAATAACGGTAATATTATCATTTTTATTAATATCTCTTATCAGTTCGTAAAACTCCGCCGACACAAGGGGGTCAAGACCTGTCACAGGCTCGTCAAGCAAAAGGAGCGACTTCGTGGCACACAAAGCCCTTGCAAGAAGAACCCTCTGCTGTTGACCGCCCGAAAGCTCACGGTAACATTTCTTTTTCAGGTGAGTAATTGAAAGTCTTTCCAGATTTTTATTTGCAAGCTCTTTTTCCTTATGTCCGTAGAACGGCTTAAGACCTCTGCTGTTGAGCGTTCCCGACAAGACGACTTCATACACCGAGGCAGGGAAATCACGCTGTACGGCGGACTGCTGGGGCAGGTAGCCTATCTCCTTTTGAACAAGTCCGTCGGAGTACTCGATTTTTCCGCCTGTAGGCTTGAGAAGACCGAGCAAACCTTTCATCAAGGTAGATTTACCAGAGCCGTTTTCACCGAGAATACACAGGTAATCGCCTTTATTTAAAGAGAAGCTCAGATGTTCAAAAACATTCACACCCTCATAGCTCATAGTAACGTCATTGCATTTTAAAATTGCCATATTGTCCTCCGTTTAATCAGAACTGTTGATATTTTGGGAGCAGTCACGGCAGATTCCGTAAAGCAGGGTTTTTGTGCTGTCAACGGTGAAGCCGTGGCTTTCTTTCATATGCTCCGCAATTTTTTTCATAAGGCTGCAATCGGTGTGAATCAATTTGCCGCAGACATTACATTTCAAATGAAAATGCTCGCAGCACTCGCCCGATGTATCTACATACTGATAGCAAGCCGGAGAATTTTCGTCAATAATATACTTCCGTACAAGACCGTTTGCGACGAGCTTATCAAGCTGACGATAAACGGTTGACATTCCCAATGAATGCCCCTTATCCCTAAGCTTTTGTGAAATTTCGTTTGCTGTAAGGTGAACATTTTTATTTTCGGTCAAACATTCAAGCAAAATTTCTTTTTGTTTGGTTTTATACTCCTGCATACTTACCTCCGCCGATTTAATTTGAAAACGGTTTTCATTTTTATATATTGTACCACTATTTTAAAAAATTGTCAAGCGGCGGGTAACGGCGGACAACGTCCGCTGGAAACACGTGAAGATAGTCTTTTTAAGAAATAACTTCACGCACCCGACCGAAAATCGCTGTAACAATAAAGTATCGGTCGGGCTCATGAAGTTATATTACAAAAGAACTATCTTCACGTGTTAAAAAAACGGTGGGATTCATAAAGCTAAAAGAAAAAAAGCTGCTTCACATATTGCACATCGCCGCTCGACAACAAATTTTTATTTGTTAGCAATACTTTTTGTATTTAAAATTACTTTTACAATCAAATTATAATAGAGTAATCTAAAACTACCTCATTAAACATTCTATCGGTCGGGTTCGTGAAGTTACGTTACAGAAGAACTATCTTCACGTGTTAAAAAAAACCGCAAAAGCGTTTTTACTTTTGCGGAAATAATTTTATTTATCATTACTTTTTAGTTTTCGCCGCAGACATCAGCGGCATATAAACGCTTAATGAAATCTGATTAAGTGTATCGTAAAAAGCAATATTTGTAAGAATAACCATTTTTGTATCGGTATGGTAATCGGCATAAACCTGAGAAGAATAAAGATAGGTTCTGCCGCTGTGATGCCACATATTATCCGATGTATTCCAGCCGTAGTTGTAAAGCATAAGGGACTTTTCGATTTTCTTGCGGTCGGAAGCCGTGAAAAGCTCGTCCGAAACAACAACATCAAGCCACTTGTTGACATCTTCCGCAGTCGAAACAACCGAGCCTGCCGAAAACAAATAAGGATAATCACCCTCGGCAGCTAAGTATTTATCGTTCTTTTCGCAAACATATTTCTCCTGTGCAAACGAATAACCGATTTGATAATCCATACCATCGCCGACAAAATATGTATCTTTCATACCTGCCATATCAAATAAATTTTCCTGAAGATAATCTCTGTACGACATTCCGCTGAGTTGTTCGATAATCATACCGAGAAGATAATATGCGGAATTGGAATATCTGTAGGTTGTGCCGGGAGTAACGGAAATACCTGCGTCGAAAATTGTTTTGACAATGAACTTCTGAGCCTCCTCCTCGGACTTTTTAGCCGCTTTAAGGTAGCCGTCAAGAAGCTCCTGATTGCCCTCGATAAGCTCCATATAATCCGTCATACCCTCCGTCATTTGAAGCAAATGTTCAACCGTGACGGATTTAACCCAATCATATTTTTTATACTCGGGGAAAAACTTGTCAATCGTTTCGGAAGTGGTGAGCAAGCCGTCCCGTTCGAGAAGTAAAATTGCTGTGCCTGTGAACTGTTTCGTTACAGAACCGATTTGATAATATGTATCATTTTTGTTTTTATCCGACCCCTTGCCCGTCTTGCCGTAGGACTTTTCATAAATAATCTTATTGCCCGAGGACAAAAGAACCGTTCCCGAAAAATCGGGGTACTGAGCCAGAACGTCATCGGCATTTTTAACTATCATATCGATTTCGCTCTGCGTAAGATTTGAGGTTGAGGGAACATTATCATCGACCTCGGTAATTTCGGGATTCTCTTCGTGATGAAATTCAACTTCACCCTCTTCGAGAGTATCCTCCGAAACAACCGATTCATCATCCGGCGAGTTTGTGTCTTTAACTATGAATTGCTCCATACAGCCGCTGAGAACAGCCGTTGATAAAATTGAAAACGAAAGTATTGCAGATAAAAGTTTTTTCATAATCCTAATCCTTAACTTGTTATTTACTGTAATTTTAATACCAATAAATATTTTATCAAAATTTATCTGATTAGTCAATATTTTGTTGAAAAATTATTACATCAAATAACAAATTATTTCAAGACCTATTTTCTGCAAAAATAACAAATTTTGTAACAACAGTCCCCATACGAATAGTACGAGGACTGTAAAAGAATAGATTTTAAGATTATTTTGTATCGGCAACTTCTTTAATAGACGTTACCAAACCTGCCAAATTCTGTATCTCCGAGGGGATAATAATCTTTGTAGATTTACCGTCGGCAACCTTTTCAAAGGTTTCAAGGCTCTTAAGCTGGATAACCCTATCAGTCGGAGCTGCTTCGTTAAGCATTCTGAGAGCGTCGGCATACGCTTTCTGAACCGTAAGGATAGCTTCGGCTTCACCTTGTGCTTCCCTGACCTTAGACTCCTTGATAGCATCGGCTTGAAGAATAGCGGCTTCCTTATGACCCTGTGCAACAAGGATTTGCCCCTGCTTTTCGCCCTCTGCATCGAGAATTCTCGCACGGCGTTCACGCTCGGCTTTCATCTGCTTCTCCATGGCATCTTGAATTTCTCTTGGCGGAAGAATGTTCTTAAGCTCAACACGGTTTACCTTAATGCCCCAAGCGTCAGTAGCTTCGTCAAGAATAATCTTGATTTTGTTGTTGATAAGGTCACGAGATGTAAGAGTGTGGTCAAGTTCAAGCTCACCTACAATATTACGGAGCGTAGTCGCAGTAAGGTTCTCGATAGCCGAAATAGGACGCTCTACACCGTAGGTATACAATTTCGGGTCGGTAATCTGGAAATACACAACCGTATCAATCTGCATAGTTACATTATCCTTTGTAATAACCTGCTGAGGAGGGAAATCCACAACCTGCTCTTTCAAAGAAACTTTTCTGGCAATTCTGTCAATAAACGGTACTTTAACGTGAAGTCCCGTTGACCATGTCGCACTGTATGCACCAAGCTTTTCAATGACATAAGCATTAGCCTGAGGCACAACCTTAACATTTGAAATAACAATAATCAAAACAATAAATACTATAATTCCTAAAAAAATCAAAAATCCGGGCATAATAAAATATCTCCTTCCAAACAAATCATTTTAAGCCAAAGCAACCATAAGCTTTACACCGCTTATTTCTTTGACCGTAACCTCCGCACCCTCAGGAATAACTTCATCGTTTACCGTTCGGGCTGTCCACGTATTTCCGCCGAGCTTCACTTGACCCGTGCCGGCGGTGTTGTTGATTTCCTGTGTAACGACTGCGATTTTACCTATGTTTCTGTCAGCGTTTGTCGGTTCGGGTTTGACCTCTCTCGCCTTTTTGACAAGCGGTTTCGTCACCAAAAGCAAAAGCAGCGACACACCCACGAACACTCCGAACTGCACCGCAAAAACCGGCACAAAGAAGCTGACTACTGCGGCAGCCAACGCACCGCACACGAACCATACGGAAACAAGCTGAGTTGTTACACCCTCGAAGATTGCCATAATAACCATAACGGCAATCCATACATATGGCATATAATCCATACTCATACCTCCCTTTAAAGCTTGAATATTGTCAATTCAAGAATAATTTCGACAGATTTTATTTTGTGAAAAATTGCTTAAATTTCCTACCGAAATTTTTCGATAAATCGACAAAATTGCTTTGACTTTATTTTAACACATTTTTTCGGATTCGTCAATAATAAATATTGTATAATAAATCTTTAAAAAGTATGTACAAACAGTATAAAAATGTGTTATAATCATAGTATGAAAATTATTAGGGACGGTGTTTAAAATGGATATGGAATTTGATGCTATCGATGCCGGAATTATTCCGGGCGGATTAAGGAACAGAAGTAACGTCAGACTGCTTATTTGTTACATCATTAATTGTGTGAATAAGCCTGTCAAAAAAGATTTGGTTATTACAGCTATGCAAAAAAACGGTGCAGCCAATTATTTTGAAATACTTGACGCTTTTAATGATTTGCAGAACAAACAAAATATTATTCAATCAGATGTCGAAAAAGACTTATATACCGTAACAAAAAGCGGCAAGCTCATTGCTATGAATCTTAGCGACGAACTGCCGATTACAGTGAGGGAACGTGCCATGGCAACTGTGACGGAACTGCTGATGCAGGAACGCAACGAAACGGAAAATGTTGCTGAAATTGTAAAAATCAAGAACGGCTATATGGTTGACTGTCATATTAAAGGTGAAGAAAACGACCTTTTTGCATTTCAACTTTACGTTCCCGATTCTAAGCAGGCACGTCTTGTAAAGAAAAATTTTCAATCTAATGCGGAAATGATTTACAAAATGATGATTGCAACAATAACTCACAATTCGGATTTCGCCGAGAAAACTCTCGAAGATATTCAAAATTCAAAGAAACGCATTAAACGCTAAAATCAAAGTAACTCCCGGAAGTCCTCCGATTGCCGCAACCAGCACCGACATAATACTGATTGGTACGGAAACGCTTGTCAACGGTGTTAAAAGATTTACAACTATCAAAGCGACGAAGCCTGTCATTACGCCTGTAATGCTCTTTTTTATCGGGTGCTTTGATTTGCTTATTGCGTTTATAATCGAATAAATTACAATAACGGCAGTTATTATTCCAATAAGTAAAGGTATATTCATTAATCATCTCTCCTTTATTAATGAATATGTCCGATATAAGTTTATTATTCATACGAATTAAATTTTGAAAGTGAGGTAACAATTTATGATATATATGCCCGAAGAGGTGAAAACTGCTATCTCAAAGCTTACCCAAAACGGCTTTGAAGCGTACATTGTTGGCGGCTGTGTTCGTGACAGTCTGCTTGGCGACAAGCCAAAGGATTACGACATAACCACGTCCGCCGAACCCGAAGAGGTTGAGAAAATTTTCAGCAATTATCGTGTTATTGAAACGGGTATCAAACACGGCACTGTAACTGTGTTAATCAACAAAATGCCACTTGAAATCACAACTTTCAGAATTGATTCGGACTACTCCGACAACCGTCACCCCACAAACGTCACCTTTACAAAAAGTCTTGAAGAGGACACGGCAAGACGTGATTTTACAATGAACGCTCTTGCCTACAACGATGAACGTGGAATATGCGATTTTTACGGCGGCAGCGAGGATATCAAAAATAAAATAATTCGCTGTGTAGGTGATTCAAATCAGCGTTTCAACGAAGATGCATTGCGTATTATGCGTGCCATTAGGTTTTCCTCTGTACTTGGTTTTAAGATTGAGGATAACACGAAACGTGCGATTTTCCAAAATAAGGAGCTTCTTAAAAACATCAGCAGCGAACGCATAGCAAACGAACTTGTGAAACTTCTTTGCGGTGAAAATGTCCGAAAAGTATTACTTGAATACATTGACGTTCTGGGTGTTGTTATTCCCGAGCTTCTTCCCATGAAAGGCTTTGACCAACGGAACATACATCATATTTATGATATTCTCGAACATACAGCGGTTGCTGTTGAAAACATTGAACCTACGCCGATACTCCGACTTACAGCACTATTTCACGACATTGGTAAACCTAAATGTTTCTTTATGAAAAACGGTGAGGGACATTTTTACGGTCATTCGGAGGTCGGAGCAAAGATGACGGAAAATATTCTCTCACGTTTGAAATTTGATAATAATACTAAAAACACAGTAACTAAACTTGTAAAGATACATGACGTACAAATTGAGGAAACCGAAGCGGCTGTCAAACGCTGTATGAACAAACACACTTCCGAAATTTTCTTTATGCTGCTAAAAATGAAACGTGCAGATACTCTTGCCCAAAGTCCGATATGCCGTGACAGGCTTGAATACCTTGACAGGCTGGAAAAAACCGCCCGTGAAATTATCGCCCAAAACGCATGTTTTTCGTTGAAAGACCTTACAATAAACGGCAGCGACTTAATTGAAATGGGATTTAAACCCGGCAGGGAAATCGGTGTTATTCTAAAAAATCTTTTGGATGAAGTTATCGGCGGGAAACTTCCGAACAAGAAAGAGGAGTTAATTAAATTCACAAAGGAGAATTTTGTGGACAATGGTTGAAGTAGTTGCGGCACTGATTTGGAGCGGTGATAAATTCCTAATCTGCAAGCGACCGCTCGAAAAAGCGAGAGGTCTTATGTGGGAATTTGTAGGAGGAAAGGTCGAAAACGGCGAGAGCAAGGAGGCTGCTTTGATTCGTGAATGTCGTGAAGAGCTTGATATAACCGTTAAAGTCAACAATATTTTCTGCGAAGTTTTTCACAATTACCCCGATATTGACATTCATTTAACATTATTTAATGCCGAAATTATTTTAGGCAAACCAAGACTTCTCGAACACACCGAGTTAAAATGGATAAAAAAAAGTGATATTCCCAACTATAACTTCTGCCCTGCCGACCGTGAAATTCTGGAGCTTCTCCAAAAATAAACACAACCTGTACAGCCGATTAGATTCTGTACAGGTTGTATTTTTATTAATCATAACTAACAATCGTTATATCCTCAAATCTTTCAGGAAAAGTATGTTCTCCAAAAATTTTATCTTCCATATGGTCATCGAAGGAAATAAAAATCTTATAAGGAATAAGGTCTTCGTTATTTCTAAACATTCTCCAAAATTTAGCATTATCAATTTCATATTCGTCCGACTTGTAAAAATTACCGTCAAGAGTAAATTCAAATTTTTTCTTCTCTTTTGCTTTTTTTACAAAATCATCATATCTTTCCCCATTTTTACTTTTCAAGGTAGAAAAGTCCATTGTCATTTCTTTCACTCACCCTTAAATATTTAGATTGCAAAAAATTAAAATAACATTTTCTTCATTATTATATCACTTTTTAAGCCATTTGTAAAGATTAAAAAAACAAAAATAGGAATAAAATACGCTGAATTTTGTATTGAATTTATTAGTTTTCCGCTATATTTTTTCTCCATTCCGCCACCAATTTTTCAAAGCTCCACGCAGCATTTGCAGGACTTGTTGACGGCAGAGAAACAGCTTTAATTTTTGTTTTTGAATGCAGGTATTTTTCATACAAATCATATGCCTTTTTGCCGTTGGTGAAAATCTTGCAAACTTTTGAATTATTTAAAATAATATTCAAATCGTTTACTTGCACATTCTTTATACTGCTGTCGGACGAACCCTCAATATCACAACTTGCGATAACGTCCCAAAGTGCAATATTATTTTCAAGCAAAAAGGTTTTCTTTTCATCAATAGTTTCGGGTATGCTATCCGAGAAGATTTCCGCCATAACTTTCCAAAATCTGTTCTGTTTATGACCGTAGAAAAAACCGACCTCACGGGATTTTACGGACGGGAAGCTTCCTAAAATTAATATTTTTGATTCGCTGTTATATACGGGTGGTATCGGGTGAATTATCATACTTTATAATCCTCCTACAAATGCAAAAATTTTTCACTTATATTTCTGAACTCCTTGGGTATATCCTTATACATCATATTCTTGAAAATCTCATCCGTCCCTCAATTTATAGTATCTGAAAGTTGACGGTGAAATGTTCATCAATTCAGTCATTTCAACCGCTGTATATGCTATTTTTCCATATTAAATTTTGAATTTTTTGTTAAAGCCCTTGATTTAAAATTTGTTTTATTGTATAAATATATTTGTAACCTATATTTATAATAAAACAAATTTTTAAAAATGTCAACCGGATTGGGCAATTCTCGGGGGAAACAAACACTAAATTTATTTTTTGAGAAAGTTGATTTAAACTATAAATTTGTTTTATATTTCCAAAAAGTATCATTTTAAATATATGGATAATATTCTTCAGAATGTTGATTTGACTGAAATTTCATTCACTAATTTATCTTCAATTCAATTTCATTTCTCAAAGAATAATATTAAACATTCCAAATTGATTTACAAAAATATATTAATCTTAAAAATTGACAATGACGGTTATTTTGATTAAGAATTTCCTCATTTCATTTTAGATATTTATGTAAAGAAATTAACCACAGATGAATTACAAAGTGCATTCAACTATTATAATCGTAATTTTAAAAATAATATTGATAATGAATACAATTTATTATATATTATTGGCAGCAACATTAATATTGAATTGTTATGTAAAGAATACGAATTAAAAGTCTTATAAATAAAAGGTCTGTATCAAGCTTATGACTTTGATACAGACCCTTTATATGATTACTGCTCCCCCGACATCACAGAGCGGAGATTTACTTAAACTCAGAACATCAACTCCGTGATTACGGCAGAAGCTTTTTATATTTATGTAGTCGGGGTGAGCCGTAATGTCACCCGTAAACGCAAGCGTTGACTTATCCAGAAGAAAGCTTGCTCCGCCGATAAATCCGCCGTACTTTTCACAAAGAGAAATATACCCCTCGGATATTTTCAGACAATCAATCTTTCCTTGCACGGCACGGAAAATTGAAGTATCGGAAGTAATAATTGCACCGTCACTTACTATAGATGTTGAACATTTTGCATATCCCTGTTTAACATTAATACGTTCGTAATGATATTTTTCCAAAATACTTATAACTGCGTTATCTGTATATTTAAAATTTCCGATTGCATAATGACCTACAAGTGCAATATTTAATTTCACGCATTCGGGATAGATAAATTTGTAAATATCGGTATCTGTGAAGATAATTTCTGTTGATGTATCTTGACAGAAATCGATAATTTTTTTATTAAAGCAATTGTTGTTTCTCAGCAAAATTATTGCTTTGTTATCAAGATTTAAAATCTGCATATCTGCATGCGATGCTTCGGAATTATCAAAATTATCTTTATACGGTTCAACCTTAATTATTTCATAGTCAAGCTGTTTCAATGCCGTAATAAATTTGGGATATTTGCCCGATATGACCGCCCTTTTCATTATAGTTATCATCTCCTCAACGCTTCGACAGGCTTAAATTTTGATGCTTTATATGCAGGAAAAATTCCGAAAAGTACACCCAATGTTACGGAAATAATCACCGAATATAAAATTGCTTTCCCTTTTACAAATATTTTATAACCCAGCACAACCGAAGCTGTCTTCACAATTATAACCGAAATCAGAATTCCTATAGCAGTTCCTACCACAGCAATTATAATTGATTCATTCAAAAAATCAAGCAAAATGTCCCTAGAGGTTGCACCAATTGATTTTTTAATGCCTATTTCTTTCACTCTTTCATTTACCGAAATCAACATAATATTCATTATACTTATACCCGAAACCAACAGCGAAATCGCACCAATTACAGTTAAAATCAATGTCACGATATTGAGCATATTTTCAAGCACACCTTTTTGACTTGCCAAATCCGTTACTTTATAATTAGCAGTGTTACTTTTAATTTCATTGTTAAGCTGTTTTTCAACAATGTCGGTAATTTCGTCGGAAGATTTTGTGCCGTCTATTTTCAAAAAAAATTGATTATAATTCGGACTGTTGTCAAAAGCAGTATAAGGCACATATAAAAATGACGGAAAATAACTGCCCATAAGCGACTGCATTATGCCTTTTCCCGTTTTGACAACCCCTATCACTTTAAAGCTTTCAACTGTTGAATTACACAGCAAATCCACAGTACTTCCGACAATATTTTCCCTGCCGTACAGCTCCTCCGCCAACGATTGGTCAAGCATACATACCTTGCTGTTGGATTTGATATCTCCCTTATCGATAAATCGACCATACAGCAATTCAAATGATACCACATCTTCCGCACGTTCGTCAATGCCCCATATCATTGTTGAAATATTATCTGTATTTTTATAATATACCTTTGAAGTTTTAATAGTAACGGGGGCAACCTGTGAAATACCGTCAACACTGTTGATTTTTTCAACTTCATTATCTGTCAAATTTAAATTATCCGACTCTTTTGTAACGATAAGACCGTTCATTCCAAGACTGTCAAGCTCCGAAGATACAGCCGTAACACCAAAATCACTTACAGCATTAATAATCAAAACAGACGTTACTCCGACAGCTATACTTAAAATTGTGAGTAAAAAGCGAAGTTTATTTTCAAGTAAACATTTCACTGTATACTTAATTTTACTGTGCATTAATCCTCACCTCGTTTACAACAGTACTTTCGGGATTTTCCACGCTTGAAGCATCTTGTACAATAATATCTCCGGATTTCAAGCCTTTCTTAATTTCCAAACCGTTGTTATATTCCGCACCGTAAGTGACATAACGTTTTTCAATTTTCCTGTCATTTAAAATATAGACGAAGCTTTTGCCGTTCTCCTCTGCTCCGACACTTGAATACGGCACAAGAAGAGTGTTTTCTTTTTCGGAAACAGTTATTGAACAAGTCGCAGTATAACCCGATTTAATCTCTTCATTCTGATTGTCTATATCGATTATTATTTTTACGGTAGTTTCTTTGCCTGTGGCAGTAGTTGTTTGATTAGCTGAATTACCTATGCTTTTAATTGTTCCGTAAAGAATATCCGATACAGCTTTGCAATCTATTTTTACATTCTGACCGATTTTTATTTTAGGAATATCCTTTTCAACAGCATTAATTTGAATTTGAAATGATTTTTCAGGAGAAATTTTAAACAATGTCTGCCCTTTTTGGTAAACTCCGCCCTCCTCCAAATCAAGACTGCTGATTATTCCGGAAGTCTTAGCCTCGTAAACATTGACGGAAAAATCTCCGTCAAACATAGATGTAATGTTATCATAGTTTCCAGATGTTAAAGATGACATAATATCTGATTTTGAAATCTCGGCATCTGTCTGATAGACAGTAAGAATCGGGTCGCCCTTTTCAACAAAATCACCGTTATTCACAAGTACGGACTGAACCATACCTGTACCGTTTGATGTACAAACAGACGAATTTTTATACTCAACCGTTCCGTTGTAGTTTAATATTTCTCTCGCCGTAGTATTTTCTACTTTAACAGCCGAAACATAGTCTATACTGTTAATTTTAGTGTAACCCGATGCGAATGCAGTAAGTATTATTGACAATGACAATAGAGTTAAGATAATATATTTTTTCATAAATAAAGCCCTCCGTAAAGATATTATTTCCTACAGAGGGCAAAATTATAAATTTTATTTTACAAAATATTTCTCCGTGATAATTACAGTTCCTCACCGTTTTCGATTTTTGCAATCTGGGCAATACGTCTGATATGCCTGTCGCCCTCAAACTCGGTGTTAAGGAAAATATCCGTAAGCTTAACGGCTGTCGGAGCATCGATAACTCTTCCGCCCATTGCAAGAATATTCGCATCATTGTGGCGGCGTGTCATTTCTGCACAGAACTCATTTGTAACAACCGCTGCCCTAATGCCCTTAACCTTGTTTGCGGCAATTGAGATTCCTATACCTGTACCGCAGCAGAGAATACCCTTTTCGCACTTGCCGCTTGCAACGTCATCGGCAACCTTTTTCGCATAAATCGCATAGTCAACCGACTCCTCCGAATAACAGCCGTGGTCAATATACTCAATATTCTTTTCTTCAAGATATTTTTTTATTGCCTCTTTCAAATAAAATCCGCCATGGTCTGCACCTAAAGCTATCATAATTATACCCCTTTCGCATACAAATCATTTATTATTTAATTTATTTTTGGCTATCAATTCTCTTTGAGCCTGCGGAAGTCTTAAATATTTCGGCATAAGCTGAGATGATGTAAGAATTTCGCCTTTTTCAAAAAGTTTTTCCGCTGCAATCGCTGTTGACGAAGCTCTCTGAAATCTGATGTTTTCGCTTGCAAGCTCGATATTTTCAAGCTCACCCCACATTTTATCAAAACAAAGTTTAGCACCGTCACCGACCAGAACAATTTTCTTATTAATGTTTCTCAAATCGGAAATAAGCTCGTTAATCTGCAATGCCCTATCCTCACAAAGACGAACAGGTTCACTGTCCGATACATCAAACAACGCATTGTAAACCTGATTACATCTTGCGTCCATTACCGCACATACAACGGTATTTTCACGGCTGAGGTTATAAGCCATGGATTCAAGCGTTGAAACCGCCGCACACGGCTTGTCAAGTGCATAAGCCATACCTTTTACGGCGGCAATTCCTATTCTCAAACCTGTGAACGACCCCGGCCCGCAATTCACCGCAAAGCAGTCAATGTCTTTCGGCTCTGTCCTCACGCTTTTAAAAAGCGAATCCGCCATAGGCATAAGCGTTTCACTGTGGGTAAGCATTGTATTTATAAAGTGCTCGCCTTTAATCACACCGTCCTCAACGAGTGCGACCGAGGCAGACTTTGCAGAAGTATCCACTGCAAAAATCTTCATATGTCAAGACCCTCTATTTCAAAAATTCTTTCACTGTCGCTGTCGCCTTTTGTGATTGTGATTCTGACCGTATTTTCGGGAAGTGCGTTTTCAATGTTTTCACTCCATTCGACAATTAAAACACCTGTATCGAGGTAGTCAAAAAAGCCTGTCGAATACAAATCCTCCCAACTTGAAACTCTGTACATATCAAAATGATAAATATTGTATTTTGAATGATACTCATTGACAATGGCAAATGTAGGACTTGAAACATTATCCTCCGTGCCGAGTGCTTCGGCAATGGCTCTTGTCAAGGTGGTTTTACCCATACCAAGACCGCCGAAATAAGCAATAACCTCTGTACCGTGAAGAGAGTCGGCGATTTTACGTCCAAGCTCTTCTGTTTGTTTCAAGTCGGTTGATTTAAAAACAGTCATATATACTCCTTTGATAACGCAGCGATTTGATTCATCTTGATTATAACACATTTTTCGATATAATACAAGCATTTTTAATACAATAAGAAATTTTTTGAAGTAATCGAATTTCCGAACCCGAGCAAACACATTTCTTTAAATTTTTTTAACATTATTTTCATTATAATTACTTGCATATATTTCATTTTAGTGTTAAACTATAAAATGGAACGTTGAAAACGGTATCCGAAAATTTAAAATAAGGAAGTAATATTATGACAAAAGTAGATATTTTCTCCGGTTTTCTCGGAGCAGGTAAGACAACGCTAATCAAGAAGCTTATTGCCGAAGCTTACAGCGGCGAGAAGCTTGTGCTTATAGAGAACGAATTTGGCGAGATTGGCATTGACGGCGGTTTCTTGCAGGACGCAGGCATTGAAATCACGGAAATGAACTCCGGCTGTATTTGCTGTAGTTTGGTCGGCGATTTCGGCGAGGCTCTCAAAAAGGTTCTTGCTCAGTACTCACCGGACAGAATCATTATCGAGCCGTCGGGTGTCGGCAAGCTCAGTGACGTTATTGCCGCAGTTGAAAATATTCATTCAGATGATATTGTTCTCAACAGCTTTACAACGGTAGTTGACGCTAATAAGTGCAAAATGTACATCAAGAATTTCGGCGAATTTTTCAACAATCAGGTTGAACACGCAAGTGCGATTGTTCTCAGCCATACCAAAAATATTTCGGACGAAAAACTTGCTGCATGCGTAAAGCTTCTCAGAGAGCATAACGCAAAGGCAGAGCTTATCACTACCGACTGGGATAACCTCAGCGGTGAACAGATTGTTCTTGCTATCGAAAATAAAAATACTCTCGAAGAGGCACTTAAAAAACTACAAGAAGAAGAGGACGTTTGCCCTGTTTGCGGACATCATCATGACCACGACCATGAGCATGAACATCACCATGACCACGACCACGACCACGACCATGAGCATGAACATCATCACGACCATGAGCATGAACATCATCACGACCACGACCATGAACACGGACATCATCATCACCACCATGCCGACGAAGTATTCACAAGCTGGGGTGTTGAAACTACAAAGAAGTTCACAGCCGAGGATATTACGGCAGCCTTGAACGAGCTTGCAAACGAGGAGAAGTTCGGCATTATTCTTCGTGCAAAGGGTATTGTTGAGGGTACAGACGGTGCATGGATTCACTTTGACTATGTTCCGGGCGAACCCGATGTAAGAACAGGCACAGCAGGAACTATCGGCAGACTTTGCGTAATCGGTTCTAAGATTTCAGAAAGTGCAATTGCCGAACTTTTCGGAGCATAATTTAACAACAATATAACGGAGGAGAATATGGAGATTCCGGTTTATTTATTCGCCGGTTTTTTGGAAAGCGGTAAAACCAAGTTTATGCAGGAAACACTTGAAGACAAGAGATTTCACAAAAAAGAGAGAACTCTTGTACTTGTATGCGAAGAGGGTGTTGAGGAATATGAGCCTTCCAAAATTCCGAGCAAAGATGTTTATTTTGAAGTAATTGAAGAGAAAGAGGATTTGACCGAGGAAAGACTTGCCCAAGCCGCCGAAAAGGCTAAGGCAACGAGAGTTCTCGTTGAATACAACGGTATGTGGCAGTTGCAGGATTTGTACGATGTAATACCCGAGGAATGGATTATTTATCAGCAGATGACATTTTTTGATGCAGCCACATTTGAAAGCTACAATGCAAATATCAGAAGTCTTGTTGTTGACAAGATTCAGGATACGGATATGGTAGTTTTCAACAGAGTTCCTATCGGTGCAGACCAAATGCCCTTTCACACGGCGGTTCGTGCTTTGAGCAGACGCACCGAGATTGCCTACGAATACACAAACGGTAAAGTGGTTTATGATGATATTGTAGACCCTCTCCCCTTTGACGTTGACGCAGATGTGATTGAAATTCAGGACGATGACTATGCTCTTTGGTACAGAGATTGCACCGAGGAAATGGACAAGTACGACGGAAAGACAATTAAGTTCAAGGGTCTTGTTGCGAGAAACAAGGACTTCGACAAGAAAACATTTGCTGTCGGCAGACATATTATGACTTGCTGCGTTGAGGATATCACTTACGGCGGAGTTATCTGCAAGTCCGACAAGGATTTGAAGCTTGCTCAGGGCAGCTGGGTTAATGTCACGGCAGATATTTCAATTGAGTATAACAAGATTTACAAGCGTAAAGGACCTGTATTAAAGGTTATTTCCGTAACCCCCGCAACGCAGCCCGAACAGCCTGTTGTAACATTCTAATTATATACGAAAATGCTTGATATAGTTTATTTAGAATTATATCAAGCATTTTTAAAATTAATGTGGAGGGTATAAAATATGACGGAAACAAAAAATAATTGGAAAACTATTGGAACTACAATTCTGCACTGGCTTGCAGCAGACTTGTGGCTTTCATTAAGTTTGTTCATACAATATTTATTTATAGGTAACACAGGCAAATCAGGCTACGGCGGCGGTATTGCCCCGACACAGCTTTACAAAATAAATTATCCGTTTTTCTTCATAGGGGTAATTATGTTTATTGTTGGGTACTATTTTGCTTGGAAACTATTTTTGAAAAAGGACTGGCTAAATTTAAAAGACAGTCATATAGGCTGGAAAATAGGATTTTCTATAGTTTTTTTATTCAACGTGTTTCTTCTTTTTGTAATAAGTATGATTATTACACTTTTTAAAATAGGATTGTTTGTTGACATTTCTCCGGTTTGGGCAGACCTTGATGTTACATATTTTGTTTTTACTGCTTATATGGTTATTCTGCCGATTGCCGATTTGTTAGTGAAAAAACGTTTCAAAATTAATATTACCGTTACCGATAAATAATAAATAACAATACTCCGATTCAGCACCTTTCTGCTGGGTCGGAGTAATTTTTTTGCATATCTGACGTTACATCTGAATATAAATTTTAAAAACAAGAATTTTCAATATGAAAGGAAATCGGGACGTGACAAGAAAAATTTATTACAGTAAAAAAACGGATATGCTATTATTTTTAACGGTAACGTTACTCTTTGCGGCAGTATGTATCGGTGTTCTGGCTATGCCGAAAGTATCGGTTGACGGAGCAAGAAGCGGCTTAATGTACTCTTTCGGGGTGCTTATTCCCTCGCTGTTTCCGTTTATGTTTCTATCCAATTTTGAGGTAGAATACGGAATATCAAGCAAGGTCGGACGTGTGCTTGCACCGTTTACCGAAAAGGTACTTTATCTTCCAAGCGAAGCCGGTGTGACAGTTCTGTTAAGCTTAATCGGAGGATTTCCCGTTGGTGCAGTCGGAACGTCTGCACTTTACAAGCAAGGGAAAATCACCGAGAAACAAGCTCAAAGAATGCTTTGCTTTTGCGTGAACTCGGGACCTGCATTTTTGATAAGTGTTGTCGGGGCGGAGCTTTACGACAGCGAGTTAATAGGAATAATTTTACTCACAGCTCAGATTTTATCAAGCTTAATTATTGGAATAGTACTGGGTTTATTCGCCCGAAAAAAAGAACCTCTTCAAAAGTCTGTCCGCAATGCTCAAAACAAGATTGAATTTGCCCCTGCGTTTATTATCTCGGCTAAAAATGCTTGTGCGGCTACAGTTAATTTATGTGCGTTGGTAGTATTGTTTTCATCGTTTAGTTCAATTTTTCTCACAGCACTTAAGATTGACGGAGATTCTCTAATCGGAATTATAATTAAATCGGTTTTGGAGGTAACAGACGGCTGTAACTGTATTTCAGACGCACATTTGCCGATTTATTTCACATCGCTTGCGGTCGGCTGGAGCGGAATTTGCGTACATTTCCAGATTTTTGCCGCTGTTGAAAATTTCAAGGTAAACAAAACTTCCTTTGTGCTTGCGAGAATTTTCAACGGAACTCTTTCCGCAGCTTTGACTTTTGCCGCAACCCTGTTTGTTGTTATCGACAATGAAGTATTTTCTAATTTTGTTGAGAGTGAATCATATTTTTCTTCAAGCAGTTTTTATGGAAGTTTGGCTCTTTTTATTTCGAGTATTCTATTTTTGATATTTATGAATACATATATTAGAGGTTTGCTTAACCATGATAAATGTATTCAAGAATAAGGAGGTAATTCTATGTGCGGAATTGCAGGTTGGTTTTCCGACAGAGAAAACATTGACGGAAATATCGACACAATCAAAAGAATGAGTGAAACTCTCTGCCGCCGTGGTCCCGATGAACACGGCATATATCTTGAAAATAATGTGTGTATGCTTCACAGGCGGCTTACTGTAATCGACCCCGAAACGGGAAAGCAGCCGATGAGTGCCACACTCGGTGACAAGAATATTACTCTTGTATACAACGGCGAGCTGTACAACACCGAGGATTTACGCAGGGATTTACTGTCACACGGTCACAGCTTCAACGGTCATTCCGACACGGAGGTACTTTTAAAGTCATACATTCAATGGGGCGAAAAGTGCGTTGAAAAGCTGAACGGTATTTTTGCGTTTACGGTTTACGACAGCCGTGATAACTCCCTGTTTATGGCAAGAGATCCTATTGGGGTTAAACCGTTTTTCTATTATAAATATGACGGCGGTATTCTCTTCGGCTCTGAGATTAAGGCACTGCTTGCGAATCCTCTTGTTAAGCCGCAGATTGACGAAGAGGGGCTTATGGAAATTTTCTTTATAGGTCCGGGGCGGACTAACGGAGGCGGAATTTTCAAAGGTGTCGGAGAGCTTCTCCCCGGCGAATGTGCGGTTTATAAAGACAGCAAGCTTGACAAGAAACGTTACTTTAAGATAACCGCTGCCGAGCATACTCATGACCGCAAACAAACTATCCAACACGTTCGCTATCTCCTCACAGATGCAATTGAACGTCAGCTTGTCAGTGACGTTCCCCTTTGCACGTTTCTTTCGGGCGGTCTTGACAGCAGTATTATTTCAAATGTCGCCGCAAATTATTTTAAAGCTAAAAATAAAGTTCTTGACACATATTCGGTAAACTATGTTGATAATAAAAAGTACTTTCAAAAAAGTCTTTTTCAGCCGAACTCGGACGAAGATTTTATCGACATTATGGTCAATCACATAGGTTCTAATCATCATCAAGTAATTTTGGAAAATACCGATTTGTACAACGCCTTGTTTGATTCCGTAAATGCCCGTGATTTGCCCGGTATGGTTGATGTTGACTCTTCCCTGCTGCTTTTCTGCCGTGAGGTTAAGAAAGATTTTACCGTTGCTCTTTCGGGTGAGTGTGCGGACGAATTATTCGGCGGTTATCCGTGGTATCACAATAAGGATATTTTATTTGAAGAATGTTTTCCGTGGTCACGTTCGCAGGCTATCAGGCGAAGCATTCTTAAAGACGGATTTCTGCCGCACGGCGAGGAATATGTTCACACACGTTACAGCGAAACCGTAAGTCAAACAGACACTCTCCCCTCCGATACTCCTCACCAAAAGCGAATGCGTGAAATGTTTATGCTCAATTTTAATTGGTTTATGCAGACGCTCCTTGACAGAAAAGACCGCTGTTCAATGTACAACGGTTTGGAGGTCAGAGTTCCGTTCTGCGACTACAGAATTGTGAGTTACGCTTACAATATGCCGTGGGATTTAAAGGCTTTGAACGGTCGTGAAAAAGGCATTGTTCGTGAAGCATTTTCCGATTTGCTCCCCGAAACAATCACTTGGAGAAAGAAAAGTCCCTATCCGAAAACTCACAATCCCTTATATATGAAGCTTACCTCCGAGGGTGCAATAAGAGTACTCGAAGATAAATCTTCACCTTTAAACGAATTTTTGAACAAGGACGGTATTCTCGAAATAATCCGTAATCCCGATAATATTTCATCGCCGTGGTACGGTCAGCTTATGAGAGCTCCTCAGATTTTGGCATATATTGCGGAGATTGACTATTGGTTTAAGAAATATAATGTTGAAATAGTGTAAATAAAAAGTCTGCCGTATACAATATTTTCACTGTATACGGCAGACTGATGATTTATAGCGTTATTTAATTTTCTTTCCAATGTTGGAATTAGCGGATAAATGAACGGAATATCTCAAAATATCAAGTGCATCGGCACTGTCTATTGAACCGTTTCCGTCAACGTCGGCTAATTTTGTATGGCTTGTTGTTTCAAGCTTAACGGAAATTCTAAGTACACTAAGACTATCCGCAGCCGTTATAGAGCCGTCACCGTCAACATCACCTATTGTATCATAAACGGGAGCTTTTGCAGAAGCTGTATAAGATGTAGCTGAAATGGGATAGGAACTCTTCCATGAAGCTGTTTTATGTTCATCGTCGGGGATGTGGTCGGGAAAATCCTTTTCACTCTTCAAGAAATATTTGTACTCGGATTGACCTGCGTCCCAAGTTGAATCAAGAAGATAATATTTACCGTCAAGCTTAACTATGTTCCAAGCATGTCCTCCGCCCGAAGCTGTACCGAAAATAACACGGCTGTCAATGCCTGCCGAAAGTGCAAGTCTGTAAAATGCAACCGCATAACCCTGACAAACGGCACTGTTATTTTGCAAAGCACCGTATGCGGAATGGGCAGTCGGAAAATAAATATAGGCATTTGTTGACATTGCAACAAGGAAATCAAGATTATGATATGTAACATTCGTACAAAGATAATCGTAAATTGCTTTAATTTTCTGGTAGTCGGATTTTCCATTAAGATTAAGAGATTTAAGAATTGTATCTACTGTTTTATTAAGTTCATCTTCTTTTTCTTTGTTGGTAAAGAAAGTCACCTTGTATGTGAGCTTACTTTTCCCGTTTGCCTGAGATTCCACACTGCATTCATATTCGGACATCTGACGGAGAATATAATCTCCCTCAATGGGATTCCCCGTATGCTCGACCGCTTTATAAAAAAGTGTACGCATATATTCCCTGCAATACTCACTATCCGAGGGTTTATCCAGTTTTACATTAACAGAAACCGTTGTTACGGGAACAGACGGAAAAGGAATTTTCACAACAGATTGTGTTTCGTGGCTGCGAAGAGCATTCCTCAAAGTGGTTACGGCATTGGAATCAACCGAAACATTAGACACCGCACCCGACGGCTCGATTAATTTTATATCTTCCGAATTATACGATTCCGAATATACATAGTCGATTTCTGCCGCACTTGCGTTTAAAGGCAAGCATAGTGTCGGAATAAGCATTACAATAGATAACACTAACGATAAAAGCTTTTTATTTTTCATTATAAATCTCCTTGAATATATTTTAAAATTTATATAAGGGAATCGACTCCCGACAATTTGTCAAGAGTCGATTAAAAGTGAGGTTTTCTATGAAAAAATTTAATAAGAAGAAATCTTAATTAACCTGCTCACCAACAGGAAAATTTACAATAAATGATCTGTTATTACCCATCTTAATAACATTCCCATAATTTTTCCAACTCAATTTATAACAATCATATTATACACCAAATTAAAATAAATTTCAATAGTTTTTTTAAAAAATTTCTGATTTTTTTAAATTTTATTTACAAGCTGTAAAAAGACCCTCGGCTATTAAACCAAGGGTCTGAATTATGTTCTTTAAGAGATGTTAAAGTTAAATTAAAAATCAGTCCTCAATCTTCTTGCGAGTAGCAACGATTGTGCCTGCTGCTGCAACGAGAACACCTGCAAAAGCAACTACGCCTCTTGTGTCACCTGTGGAAGCAGTGTCTGCAGAGCCTGTTGTAGAACCGCCTGTTGTAGCAGTTGATGTGCCTGATGTACCTGTTGTGGTAGTACCTGTTGTAGATGTCTTAGTAGTTGAAGTGCTGCTGCCGCTTGAAGAAGTGGAAGATGTTGTTGAAGAAGAATTATCGGAAGATGTTGATGATGTGTCATTTGATGAGCCGCTGGTGGGAGCGATAAATTCCTTACCCTTAGCCTCTTTGTCAGCATAATCAGCCTCACCGCTCTTAGTTTGGTACTTTTCCCAAACAGCATCAGCAGTTGTGCCGAACTCTGCAATAGCGTTCTGAACAGATTCCTTGCTCACGTTTGCCTCGGAATTGTCCTGATACTTGAAAACATAATCAGCAACAATCTGAGCAGGATCAAGGCTCGGATGAATGATATCACCCTGAATCTTACCGGTTGATGTGATAACCTTAGCTATACCAAGACCGTCGCCGCCATCGAAATTAACACCCTCTGCTGTCTTCTTGCTGTCTTCGGGGTTCTCGTAAGTAACACCGTTTCTTGATGCAGTATGACCGTAAACGGAAGTATTGATAAGAGCATCAAAAGTCTGAGCATTTGAATCCGGGTCATGGAAAATTACATAGATAGCGTCATTCTCTCTTCCGCTAAAGTCAACCTCATAAGACTCGAACACACCGGGCTTACCCTCAACAGCTGTACCACCGAGCTTCTTTTTAGAACCCCATGTATTGTCGGAAACCCAACCGTTGTTGCCTGTAGCATAATCGCCTTTTGTAGTATCCCAAATGTAGAAGTTGATTGATTGCGAATTCCAGTTGCCGGAATCGAAGAAGAAAGTCTTCTTATCTTCATCGGCAGCAGTTTCTGCCGATACCTCTGCACCTGCTGTCTTTTCGTCTGTTTCTACTGCACTTGCACTAACTGCAGCTGCGGAAACAGCAAGAAGAGCAGCCATAATTAAACTGATAAACTTCTTATTCATAGTTATTTCCTCCTGTTAATAAATACGCCATAATAAAATAGACTAATGTCAGTAATCTTATTATACAACACGTTCCAGAAAAAATCAATACTTATATTTTAAAAAAAGTTTACAATTTTTTCAAAATATAAATTCATGACTTTTTCATAGAAAAAATCTCTTAAAGAAACCGCACAAACATATAAAACTGTATATACCCCATAACAAAACTATGCTGAAATTATCAGCTTGAAAAATACAACTTAACTTTTAATATATATCAAATAGAAATAGTGTGAGCAATATCGTAAAGTTCCTTATTGAACACTCTCGGCATATCAAGAGCTTCCGTGATATCATAGTCAACGATAACACCGTTTTTCATTGCAACCACTCTGTTACCGATATCGTTCTCAAGAAGAGCAACAGCTCTGTAACCCATTTCACTTGCAACAACTCTGTCACGGAGTGTGGGCGAACCGCCTCTCTGAACATGACCGAGAATTGTAGCTCTCGATTCAATGCCTGTTCTGTTCTGAATATATGTAGCAAGCTCTTCAACCTTGCCTACACCCTCTGCAACAACAATGATGAAGTGCTTCTTGCCTGTACTCTGATTAGCAAGGATACGTGCGATGACATCTCTTTCGATATCGAACTCAACCTCCGGAACGAGAATTGAAGCCGCACCAACGGCAATACCTGTCTGCAAAGCAATATCTCCGCAGCGTCTGCCCATAACCTCGACTACGGAACAGCGGTCGTGCGACTGAGCCGTATCACGGATTTTGTCAACCATTTCCATAGCCGTATTCATTGCGGTATCGAAACCAACGGTGTACTCGCTGCAAGCGATATCGTTATCGATAGTGCCGGGAATGCCTACGCAGGGAATGCCCTCGCCTGTGAGATCTCTTGCACCTCTGAACGAGCCGTCGCCGCCGATTACAACAACACCCGAAACACCGAGTTCTCTGCAAAAATCAGCAGCTTTTTTTACACCTGCGGGAGTGTTATACTCCTCACTTCTTGCTGTATATAAAACCGTACCGCCACGGTGGATAATATCCGAAACACTGCGAAGGTTAAGTTCGGTAACGTCACCGGTAAGAAGTCCGTTATAACCACGACTTACTCCGTAAACCTTCATTCCCTTGGAAATACCCGATCTTACAACAGCTCTTACAGCAGCATTCATGCCCGGTGCGTCACCGCCGCTTGTCAATACTGCAATAGCTTTTTGTGACATAAATAGTCCTCCTTTTATATTCCAATCGTATCTATTATAATACATATTTCAAAAAATAACAAGTGAATTTCAGGAAAAAATCTGCGAAAAAATTAAATTTTTTATTTTACAACAACTGAACTGTCGCCAAGAACCCTTTTTAACTCATTTATCATAACATCATTCAAATGTACATTATTATTATGAGGTAAATGTTCGTATTCCTTAACATCTTGATAATAAAGCGAAACAGGGCTTGTACCGTCAAAAACAGCAAGAAGCTTTTTGCTGTATTCGCACTCCCATGAATTTTTCGACGGCAATTTCAAATAAAGCCTTTGCGGAGATTTTCGCTTTTGCGGCTGCGGAATACTTTCCGCCTGTTGACGTGGTGCGTTCGGCTGAGGTTCTTTCGGGGCAATTCTCAGTTTGTCGCAAAGCAGCTTCGGCTCTTCGTCTTCCTTAGCATTTACGTTCGCATATATTTCAACGGCATTACCCTCAAATATCATATTGCCGTACTCCGCAAGTGTCTGAGGAAAGACAAGCATTTCCAGACCGCCCGTCAAATCCTCGATATTCACAAAAGCCATAACGGAATTGTTTTTTGTGGTTTTTGTTTTTACCGCTTCTATAAGAGCAATAACACGGACTTTTTTTCCGTCATAGAAATTACTGTTATCCTTTATGTCGGAAATTTTATCACACTTTACGGAATTAATGTATGCCTGATTTTCAATAAGAGGATGTCCCGAAAGATACATTCCCGTCATTTCTTTTTCCATAGAAAGCAGGTCACGAACCGGGAACTCGGACATTTTCGGAATTTCAAAAGCACCTGCGTCCTCTTCACCGTCACCCTCAAAGAAAGACATCTGCCCCTCAAGATTTTGACGTTTTTCAGTTTCGATACCGTCCATAATCTGACGAACACCCGAAAGCATTTGCCGCCTGTTTAGTCCGAGATTATCGAGTGCTCCTGCCTTGACAAGACTTTCCACACCACGGACATTCAAACCCTTGCCGTAAAGTCTGCTGCAAAAGTCATAGAAACTTTTAAACTTGCCTTTTTCACGCTCTTTGACAATCTCATTGATAACAGCCGAACCGAGATTTTTAATTGCCTGCATACCGAAAATAATATCATTTTCGTATACCGTGAATCCGGAATTACTTGTATTCACGTGAGGCGGAAGAACCTTTATTTTCAGCCGTGAACACTCTTCGATATAAAGCGGAAGTCTGCCCGAATTTTCTATAAGACTTGTGAGCAATGCCGCCATATATTCTTTAGGAAAATGATATTTATACCAAGCAGTCATATAAGAAACTGTGGCATATGCAGCCGCATGAGATTTATTAAACGCATATGACGCAAAACTTTCCATTTCACCGAAAATTTCGGCGGCGGTCTTTTCGTCAACACCTCTGCGAACACAGCCGTCAACCTCTACTTTTCCGTTTTCGTTGACATAACCGTAAATGAAAATCTTGCGTTCCTTTTCCATAACGTCTTTCTTTTTTTTCGACATTGCACGGCGAACGATATCCGCACGACCGAGAGAATAGCCTGCAAGCGTTCTGAAAATCTGCATAACCTGTTCTTGATATACTATACAGCCATAGGTAACATTCAAAATATTTTTAAGCAACGGGTGCTTATATTTTACGTTATCCGGGTGATGTCTGTTTTCGATATAAGTCGGAATTGAGTCCATTGGTCCCGGGCGGTACAATGAAATTACGGCTATTAAATCTTCCACCGTTTCGGGTTTCAGCTGCATAATAACATTAGTCATACCTGCCGATTCAAACTGAAACACACCCTGTGTGTAGCCTTGGGATATCATCTCAAAAACGTTCTTGTCGCTGTAGTTAATGTCATCATCACTAAAATTTGGGTGTGTACGCAAAATCATATTTTTTGCATCGTTCAGCACGGTGAGATTGCGAAGTCCGAGAAAATCCATTTTCAGAAGTCCCAGCTGCTCCAGCCTTGTCATTGTGTACTGTGTGACAACTGCTTCGTCATTTTTGGCAAGCGGAACGTATGTATCAACAGGATCTCTTGTGATAACGACACCTGCCGCATGAGTGGTCGCATGACGTGGCATACCCTCAATATTTTTAGCCATATCTATTAGCCGTTTTGTCTGAGGGTCTGTATCGTAAAGCCTTTTGAGTTCGCTTGAAATTGAGAGTGCCTTATCGATAGTCATTCCAATATCAAACGGTACAAGCTTTGCTATAGTATCGACTGTACCGTACGGGATATCGAGAACTCTTCCGACATCACGTATCGCACCTCTAGCCGCCATTGTACCGAAAGCGATAATCTGTGCAACGTGGTCTGAGCCGTACTTTCTTATGACGTAATCTATAACCTCCTGCCGTCTGTCTTTACAGAAGTCAACGTCAAAGTCGGGCATACTCACTCTTTCGGGATTCAGAAAACGTTCAAAAATCAAATCATATTTTATAGGGTCAATACCCGTGATACCGATACAATATGCCGCCAGACTTCCTGCACCCGAGCCACGTCCCGGACCTACAGGAATACCCTGAGATTTTGCATATTGGATAAAATCATTCACTATCAAATAGTAATCGACATACCCCATTGTACGAACAACGTCAAGCTCATACTCCAGACGTTCAATCAAGGATTCATCGGGATTCTTGCCGTAATGTTTATACAAACCCTCATAGCACTGACGTTTAAAATATTCAAAATGGTCTTCGCCGTTCGGCACGTCAAAATGAGGAAGCTTTGTATTTCCGAACTCAAACTCGACATTGCACCTATCGGCGATAAGCTGAGTATTCTCAATAGCCTGCGGAGCTTTCGGAAACAACGCTCGCATTTCAACTTCTGTTTTTATGAAAAATTCATCTGTGGGGAACTCCATTCTGTCGTTGTCGTTTATCGTATGGTTGGTTTGTATACACATAAGAATATTATGTGTTTCGGAATCTTTTTTATCTATGTAATGACAATCATTCGTTGCGACAAGCGGAATATTTAAATCCTCAGACATTTTAATAAGAGTATTATTTACAATTGTCTGTTCCTTGATAAAATGATTTTGAAGCTCCAGATAAAAATTACCGTCACCGAAAAGATTTTTATAATACTTTGCTTTCTCGTAAGCACCGTTAATATCATCGGCGACAATTGCCCTCGGAATCTCACCTGCAAGGCAAGCCGAAAGGCAAATCAGACCCTCGTGATACTTTTCAAGGAGAGTATCGTCAATTCTCGGTTTACGGTAAAAACCCTCTGTCCAAGCGATTGAAACCATTTTTATTAAATTTCTGTAGCCTGTCATATTCTCGCAAAGCAAAATCATATGATACGGACGGGAATCAAGCTCGGCTGTTTTATCGTGCAGGGTTCTGTTTGCGACATAGACTTCACAGCCTATAATCGGCTTTATGCCTGCATTCTTTGCTTCAATAAAGAAATCAACGGCAGCGAACATATTGCCGTGGTCGGTTACAGCGACAGCGGTCTGACCTTTTTCCTTAACGGATTTAACTAGGTCTTTCACACGGCAGGCACCGTCAAGGAGAGAATATTCACTGTGAAGATGTAAATGAACAAATGACATATTTTATCAACTTCTTTTTGTATCAACTTTTTATAATTATACCACATACCTCCCCAAATTTCAAGCGTACAATGCCCTATTTACACTAACCTAAGTTAAACTCTTTATTCACCTTTCACTCTTCTAATCAATATATCATTACAATTTAAAATATTTGCATTTAAATTTATAATATCTTACAAAAATATTGAAATATACAATTTTATAAAATCATTGTATATTGAGAGTGGCTTACCCTCGGTAGGTTCGGTGGGTTCGCACCCTTTTTCAATAAGTCTTATATATTTTTAATTTTTATTTTTTTCTTAACAATTAATATAAAAAACCCAGAAACCCACCGAACCCACCGAAGAAATTATATACTAACAATTAATCATTTTAATGTTTTTCTCTCTTATCTGAAAATACTTACCGTTAAAATCATTAATCAATACAAGGAGGGCTTTTGTCCCCTTATGTAAATTATTCTACCTGTACGGTTGAATTTAAAATCGTCCAATTTCTTTCTTCGACCGGCAATTCGCTACGCTGTTGCCTTTGTTGGTTTGTACAGATAGATACGTTTTTATATATGTTTTTGTTTTTATTTTTATTTTCTAAGCATAGTTTGTTTAGTTTCGCTGAGGGTAGTTTACTTTTCTTTGCAAGTTGGTTTCGTCAGCGAGCGGGGCTCTGCCCCTGCACCCCGCAAGCTTTGAAAAGCTTGACCAAACTTTAAAATGATAAATCTTTTCAAACCCTAGTATAATAAAAGGAGGGCTTTCGCCCCCCTTATGTAAATTTTATATTCTATTAGGTTACTTCCTCTTTTATCTTCTTAATCTTAAACATTCTCCTGAGAATAAATCCAACAAACTTCGGGTTATCGATTACAATGAATTTCATAAAATCTTTCCTCCCATATTATATTGAATAATCAGCAGCAATTTCGTTTCAGGGCGAACGATAAAATTACTATCGCAACACCTACCAGAATAGCCGTAAATCCGCTTTCAAAAAACGACCCGACTATAAGTCCCAGTCCAAAGGCAAACACACATTTCGACTTGCAGTTATTGCAGCACATTTTACCTCAACCCCTTTTCAAATTTCGCTTTATTACATAATATACAAAACTTGAAAAAGTGTGATTAATCATTTACAATAATTAAAAGTGCCGTGCCGCTGTGGAGAAAAATTTTGACATCATCATCTATCGCAGAATTGCTTATAGTGTACGGAAAATCGGCATTGACTGTCTGGTTTTCCATAGGATAAAACATACCCTCATAGGAAAGCACTGCCGAAAAACAAGCGAATGGCATAACCGAAATTGTCTTTTTACGAACATCTTTCAGAATGTTTTCACCATTAGTCAAAAGAGAAATCTCATTGAATTTATCGACAATTTTCCCTCTTGCACCGTTGTTTTGAAGGTACAAAAGCACCGATAAATTAGCCAAAGTATGGTCAAGTCTGCCGCCTGTCGCCCCGAAAAAAACAATATCCTTAAAGCCACGCTTAACTGCTTCGGCGGCACAGTGCATAGTGTCGGTATCGTCTTTTTGAACCTGCAAAGTAACTACCTCACTGTCTTTGAAGTACTTGTAATTATCCGATGAATCAAAATCACCTATAATCAAATCGGGAACAATACCAATCGGAATAAGCTTATCCGCACCGCCGTCCGCACAGATAATATAATCATCTGAGGTTATTTTAGTTTTAAGAAAATCGCTGTCAAGCTCGGGAGATGCGGAGATTATTACACAGCGTGAAGTTGAATTTACCATTTTTTCAAATCCTTTACCTCGTTATACATAGCAACAAAGCTTTCGTGACGTGATTTACTGATTTTACCGTCTTTGACAGCTTCAACCACCGCACACCCTTTTTCACAGAGATGATTGCACGAATTGAATTGACACTGCCCGAGGTATTCTTCAAACTCCGGAAACGCAAATTTCAAATTTTCCTTTTCGATAATCTCATATCTTTGCAAATCCACAGTTGAAAATCCCGGAGTATCGGCAACGTAACCGTCACCGAATTTATAAAGCTCCACAGAACGGGTTGTATGTCTGCCACGACCAAGCTTCTTGCTGATGTCGCCCGTATCAAGCTGCAAATCCGGAAACAGTGCATTTAACAGTGAGGACTTCCCCACACCGGAATTACCTGTCAAAGCTGTAACTTTACCGGACAAGATACTGCGGACATCTTCAAGTCCTCTGTTATCGGTAATTGAGAATTCAACCGTTTTAATTCCCGATAAATCATAGATTTTCTTAAACTCTTGCGGTGACTTCAAATCGGATTTTGAAAATACTATAACAGGTGTAATATCTTTAATGACAGCGGCAGCCGTCATTTTATCGATAACAAGCATATTCGGAGCAGGGTCACAAGTTGAAGCAACAATAATAAGTGTATCTATATTCGCAAGCGGAGGGCGAACTATACTGTTCTTACGCTCGTAAATCTCCTCAATCGCACAGTAACCGCTTTCGGGTACGGTAATTCTCACCTTGTCACCGACTACGGGCTTAAAGCCTTTATTTCTGAAATTACCCCTTGCCTTGCATTCATATACGTTTTCGGCGGCTTCTACATAATAGAAACCGCCGATAGATTTTAATATAATGCCGTCAAGGGTTTTACCCCCGCCCATTATTAATAATCCTCGTCATCGTAACTCGGGAAATAGCTGGGCTCATCTCCGGGGTCTTCAGGCTCATACGAAGGCTCGCTCGAAATTATTAAATCTTCGCTTGATGTGATTTCCGAAGAAGAATCATTATCATTATCTTCAGGCTCAAATGAAGAATCATTTTCCTCTTCTTCCAGTGAGCTTGTTTCCTCTTCTTCTTCATTCTCTTCCTGCGACTGTACCTCCGAATCGGTATCCGAATCGGGAGCAATGAACGGATACGTTTCGAGAGTTTCAACTGCATTGTTTGCGAAATCAAAATTATATACACGATACGTCTGGTCGTTAAGAGCGATAACCACTCTGACCGAACCCTCTGTACTCATTCTTGAAATTGTAACTGTGAAGTTCTTTGAATACTTCGGAACAATCGACTTTGTATACGTATCATCAACTTCTCCGTTAATAATAACCTCAAATTTAACCGAGGACGCAACATCTTCCGGCAAATCGACTGTTTGAGTAAGAGAAACGCTTCTCGGAGGTCCTTCGGAAAGAATTATTTTGACGTTGGTTTCCTTATTTACCTTAGCACCACGAAGCGGATTCTGTGCAACAATCTTATCCTTTGCGACCGTACTCGGCATATACGAATAACCGTCGTAATTAAGATTAACCTCTTTAAGTTTAGCCTGTGCTTCCGAAAGGGTAAGTCCTACAAGATTCGGCACTTCAACTCTTGCCTCGCCTGCTTTCTTGCTTACGTAAATTTTAACCGAAGAACCGATTGTAACCTTACTTCCTGCTGTCGGATATGTCTGCTTAACGTAACCCTCGGCTGTTTGATTGTCAAGAACCATAAGCACTTCGGGAACAAGGTTTACAGACTTAATCTTCTGAACTGCATCGTCCTTGGTTCTGCCGTCAACGCTCGGAAGATTCAAAGTTGTTTCCTCGGAATTTACTGTAATCTGAATAGTTGAACCTTCTTTGATTTTCTTTTCACTCGGCTGCGGATTCTGGCTCAGAATAATATCAATAGGCTTATCCACATCGTAAACGTTTGTAACGTCCCACTTAAAGTTATAAGTCACCTTATCTTTATTGACCGTGTTAAAGTCAAGACCTATAAGATTAGGAACAAGAACATCGGTAGTTGAGTTGCTGCTGAATCCTTTGAACACGGCAAGCACCAAGAACACCAGACACACCGCAACAAACGCTATAACCGAACCGCCGATAATCTGAACGATAGGACTGGATCTCTGTTCCTCGGGGTCATCGTCCCATTCGTCCTCTTCCTTATAGGGAGCTTCCGATTCAATCTTTTTTACGGTATTAACCTTTGGCTTTACAGTCTCAGCGTCAATATTGTCATAGTTGAAATTAAACTTAATTGACGGGTTCTTCTTGAACTTAACCAAGTCATTATACATCTCGGCAGCCGAGCGATATCTCTTCTTAGGCTCTTTCTGCATAGTCTTGATGATAATTTCTTCAAGACCTACAGGAATTTTCGGATTAAGCTTTCTGGGCGGCTCCGGGTCGGACTGAAGCTGCATAATAGCAACAGATACCGCATTATCCGCATCAAACGGAAGCTTGCCCGTTAGCATCTCATACATCATAACCCCGAGAGAATACAAATCGGATTTTGCATCAGTGGATTCTCCTCTTGCCTGTTCGGGTGAGATGTAATGAACCGAACCGATAGCTTTATTAGTCATAGTCATTGACTTTGTTGTGTTCTTTGAAAAACGAGCAATACCAAAGTCTGTGACTTTAATTGTTCCGTCCTCCAGAAGCATAATATTCTGAGGTTTAACATCACGGTGAATGATACCCTTATCATGTGCATGCTGGAGTGCTTTTAAAATTTGCAGAACAAAATGGATTGTTTCTTTCCAATTTATCGGACCTTTTTTCTCAATGTAATCCTTGAGAGTAATTCCGTCAATGTACTCCATTACGATATACTGTATTCTGTCGCCGAAGCTAACGTCGTAAACCTTTACAATGTTCTGGTGCGACAGAACAGCAATTGCTTTTGATTCATCTTTAAAACGTCTTATGAATTCGTCATTGCCCAAATACTCATCTCTAAGAATTTTTATGGCAACGGGTATCTGATCTTCTATATCCCAGGCACTGTAAACTACAGCCATACCGCCCTCGCCGATTACTTCGCCGATTTCGTAACGACCGTCAAGTCTTTTGCCTACATACTTATCCTCCGCCATAACTTTCTCTCCTTTTCCCTTTTCTTTTCATACTCATTAACTACTCATTAACCAAAACCGTCACGGTAATATTATCACTTCCGCCACGCTCTTTGGCAAGCTCCACAAACTGTTCCGCAAGCTCTGTGCGAGGTGTGGAATTGATAACCTCAAGCAGTTCGTCTATATTAAAATAATTACTCAGTCCGTCTGTACACATAATCAAAATATCACCCGATACAAACGGTCTTGTAATAAAATCAACATCAAGCTTCTCCTCAACACCCAAAGCTCTTGTTATAAAGTTCTTGCTTGGGTGCACTCTTGCCTCCTCGGGCGTTATTTGACCTCTGTCAACAAGCTGCTGCACTAAAGAATGATCCACCGTAACCTGTGAAATTTTTCCGCCGTTTACAAGGTAAACTCTGCTGTCACCTGCATGAACCACGTGAAGCTTATTATCCTTGATAAGTGCAAGTTCGACGGTTGTTCCCATTCCTCTCAGATTTTCATGTTCACAAGACATAGCGAAAACCTTGCTGTTTGCGGACAGAACCGCCGAAACCAAAAGCTCTCTGAGCTGATTGTCGGTTAAATCAAAACTAAATCCCTCACAAAGTATTCTGCTGATCTCTTCTACCGCTTCCGCACTTGCCACGCTGCCGCCGTTTGCTCCACCCATTCCGTCGCAAACCACCGACCATGCACAGGTATCCGATATTTTACCGTAACGACAGGAATCCTGGTTACAGCTTCTGACCAGACCAACGTCGGTCTTAAAAAATATCTGCAATTTTACTCCTCCTTTGCCTTATGATTCGTTTTTGTTGAAGAAATCGTATTTCTCCTCAGCTGACCGCAGGAAGCGTTGATATCCGAACCGAGAGTTCGTCTTACAGTCGCCGTTATTCCTGCCTTGCCGAGAATATTTATAAAGGCTTTCTGCCTTTCGATTTTGCTCTTTATATATCCCGTTCCCTCAACAGAGTTTACGGGAATTAAATTCACATGACACAAAATTCCTTTAAGTCTTTTCGCAAGCTCCCTCGCACATTCATCTGAATCGTTCACTCCGCTTATCATCGCATACTCAAACGAAATTCTCCGCCCCGTTGCCTTGGCATAATGCCTACAGGCTTTCAGAAGCTCTTCAATCGGGTAACGCTTGTTTACGGGCATTGTTTGACTTCGTATCTCGTTGTTCGGAGCGTGAAGCGACACCGAAAGAGTGAGCTGAAAATTCTCTTTTTCGAGGTCGTAAATTCTGTTCACCAAACCGCACGTTGAAAGAGATATGTGACGCATACCGATATTAAGTCCCTCGTCTGCGGAAACAAGCCGAAGAAACTTCACAACGTTATCGTAATTGTCAAGCGGCTCGCCCATACCCATAATGACAATATTTGAAATTCTGATATTCAAATCCTTTTGGGCAGCCTGAATTTGCGAGAGCATTTCCGAGGGAGTAAGATTTCTCGAAAAGCCGCTTTTTCCCGTTGCACAGAATGTACAGCCCATTTTGCAGCCGACCTGTGTTGAAATGCAGATAGTATATCCGTGGTGATAATTCATAACAACACTTTCGACAAATTCACCGTCATTGAATTTAAATAAATACTTAACTGTTTTATCATAAACCGAAATGAGTTTTTTTTCAATAGTTGCAACAGAGATGTAATAAAATTTACTAAGATTGTTACGTAATTCCTTGGAAATGTCTGTCATCTCATCGAAACTGTTCACACCAAGCGTAAGCCATTTATATACTTGTTTCGCACGGAACTTCGGAAGAGAAAGTTCTGTCTTAAATTCTTCTTCAAGCTCTTTCAAGGAATATGATTTTATATCTTTCAAAATTTCACCTCTTTTTTATTGCACTTATGAAAAATCCGTCTGTGTTATTCGTTTGCGGAAATAAAGTCAACTGATTGGAAGGCTCGTCAATCGTGCGTTTTATGCCCTGCGGAAGCACAATCGGAAACGCTTCAAACTCACTGTGTCTGTCGAGAAATTTATCAACTATATCGCCGTTTTCGGCTCTGTGCAGAGTACAGGTTGAGTAAATCAAAATACCGCCGCTGCACAAATGCTTTGCGGAGTTCTCAAGAATATTATACTGTATTTCGGGAAGTGATTCAAGTCCCAAATCATTTTTATATCTTATTTCGGGTTTTCTTCGCAAAATACCCAATCCCGAACACGGAACATCACACAGAATTTTATCGGACGTTTCAAGCGGTTCATCACTTAACGCATCTCTTTTATAAACCTTAATATTATCAATTTCAAGACGTTTTGCACTTGCTTTAATTAATTGCAGTTTATGTTTGTGAATATCATAGCAGTTGACTTTCCCTACACTGCCAAGACGTTCGGCAATATTGAACGCTTTACCTCCCGGAGCGGAACAGACATCGGATATAACATCTCCCGATTTCGGCGATAAAATTTCGCAGCATATTTGAGAAGACAAATCCTGAATATGTAAAAGTCCGTGTTTAAAGCATTCAAGCTCGGACAGCGAACCCGAATATTTTATTTCCACGGCACTGTCAAGACATTCAACAGCATTCGCTTCAACCCCCTCGACTCTAAGCTTTTCTATAAGAGAGTTTCGGGAAATTTTGAATGTATTCACTTTTGCGAAAATCGGCGGTCTGCCCGAAAGGCTTTCAAGAATCCCCTCGGTAATCTCGGGTGAATAATCGTTATTCCAGAGAGTAACTATTTCCTCCGGACAGGAATATTTCACCGAAAGATATTTTGTAATGTTCCTCTTATCGGGCAGAGGAAAACGATTTTCGGAACGTGTAATACTTCTGAGAACACCGTTCACAAATCCGCTCGACTGATAGAGTTTTTCCTTTTTACAAATTTTAACGGCTTCGTTCACTGCCGCCGAATCAGGTACTTTATCCATAAACACCATTTGAAAAATACCCATTCTCAAAATCACTAGGGTTTTCGTTTCAATTTTTTTAAGGCGAATTGACGAAAATTTTGAGATTATATAATCAAGCGAAAGCTTCTTTTCAAGAACTCCGTAAAACAGCGATGATGCAAAAGCGGAATTTCTTGAGTCCAAATCGGAATTTTTCAAAAACGAGTCAAGCGTTAAGTTAGAATAAGCGTTTTCCGTTTCCACTTTGTAAAGAGCCTTAAAGGCAAGATATCTGGGATTTTGCATTTTATACTCCTGATATATTTTAAATAATTATTAATTTCTACGTCTGCTGTTTGCGATAAGAACCAATCTCAAGAACTGGATAAGTGCAGACAAAGCCGAGGCAACATAAGTCATAGCGGCGGCAGTGAGAACGCTTTTCGCACCCTTGTATTCGTTCTCGTCAAGCATATAGTTACTTTTTATTGTAGCCAACGCTCTGCGGCTTGCGTCAAACTCAACGGGCAGCGTTACAAGGTACACAAGCACAGCGAGAGAATACGCAACAATACCAACCCGAATTAGTGTATCGGAAAATAAAAAACCTGCAAGGATAAGCGGAGTTGAAAGTCTTGAAGTAATATTCGCAATGGGAATTACACTTGAACGGATTTTGTTAGGCACGTACCCCTCTGCATGCTGAACCGCATGACCTGCCTCGTGTGCAGCTATACAAACGGCGGCAACCGAAGCTTGACCGTAAACACCGTCGGAAAGTCTGATGATATTTTCTTTTGGAGAAAAATGGTCCGTGAGCGAACCGCCGATATGTTCAATTTTGATGTTTGTAATACCGTTATAACCCAGCACGGCTCTTGCAGCTGCTTCCCCTGTCAATCCTCTGGAATTTGGAATTTTAGAGTACTTGTTGTACGCCGATTTCACCTTGAACTGTGCCCATATCGACAATATAATTGCAGGCAGCATAAATATTAAATAACTTAAATCATAATACATAAATCCACTTCCCTTAACCGATTTACTTTTCGACCTTAAAATCATATGACTTTGCAATAATGTTCAAAACATAGTCATATGTAAATACTTGAAAATGTTTCAAATCCAACCTGTCGATATCACTTCTGACGGGCAATGATGAAAGCCATTCACTGTTTTTTACTATATTAAAACTGCTCACATACGAATTATCTATGTTTTCATATGTATCGAGTTCACAGGTAAAATACGCAATAACACTTTTAAATATCAAAGTATATTTATAATCAACAAGTGTATCTTCGTATCTTTCAATTTCACCTTTTAAAGTAAGCGTATTATTTTCCTGAGAAAAAAGGTCAAGGAAAATGCAGTCACGTCCCCAAAGCTTTCCCAGCTGTTCCGTTTCAATCGCAAGAACCTCTTGTTTTGAATTACTCAATGATATCACCGACTGCAATTCTCTGACCTCTGAAAAAGTCAGCGGCACTCATCATTTTCTTGCCCTCCAACTGAACTTCGAGAAGCTCTACGCTCCCCTTACCGCAAGCGACAATCGGCGGATTCACCGAGATAACCTTACCTGGTGCACCGTTCTCTTCACAAACCTTAGTCTTGAAAATCTTAAGCTTCTTGCCCTTGAACATTGTCACCGCAACAGGCCACGGATTCATACCTCTTACCTTATTATGCACGGAAATTGCCGATAAATTCCAATCAATGACAGATTCTTCCTTTGAAAGCATTGCCGCATAAGTCGAACAAGCGTTATCCTGCTTTTCCCTTGTGATTGTGCCGTCCTCTATTTTTTCGAGAGTTTTGAAAAGCACCTCAGTTCCGAGGGTCGAAAGTCTGTCAAAAAGTTCTCCTGCCGTTTCGTCGGGAAAAATCTTCACACTTTCCTTAATAAGCATATCGCCTGTATCAAGACCAACGTCCATAAGCATAGATGTAACGCCCGTTTCCTCTTCACCGTCAATTACGGCACGCTGAATAGGTGCTGCACCTCTTAACTTAGGCAGAAGCGAGCCGTGAATATTCACACAGCCGTATTTTGGAATATCAAGTACTGTTTTGGGGAGAATTTTTCCGTAAGCTATAACTACAATTACATCGGGGTTAAAGGATTTAAGCTCCTCAATTACAGATTCATCTTTAAAAGTAGTCGGCTGATACACGTCAAGATTATACTTTTCCGCACAAACCTTTACATCGGGCGGAGTTAAAATTCTCTTTCTTCCGACAGGCTTGTCGGGTTGAGTGTAAACAGCTTTTACGTTATATTTCTCGCTTTGTGCCAAAGCTTCAAGCGACGGTACTGCGAAATCGGGTGTTCCCATAAAAACTATATTCACAAAATTCCCCCTTATCAGGATTTTTCAATTTCATCGGGACGAAGCATTCTCTGAACCTTTTGTTTAAAAATAATTCCGTCGAGGTGGTCAATCTCGTGACAGAATGCTCTTGCTTTAAGTCCCTCTCCCTTAATTGTAAACTCATTGCCGTTTCTGTCCTGAGCCTGAACCGTAACGAACATAGGACGTTCAACAATACCGTACTCGTTCGGGCATGAAAGGCAGCCCTCCGCCTCGCTCTGCTTACCGCTGTAGGCTATGATTTTCGGGTTTACAAGTTCAATCAGACCGTCCTTGTCGCCGATATCAACAATACAAACTCTTCTGAGCAAACCCACCTGCGGTGCGGCAAGTCCCACACCCTCGGCAACCTTAAGAGTTTCTGCCATATCGTCAAGAAGTGATGCAAGTTTTTCGTCAAATTTTTCAACGGGACGGCATTTTTTAGTTAATATTCTGTCGCCCTCTTTTACTATCTCACGCAATGCCATATTTAAAATAGCTCCTTTATAAAATATTATCAGGGTTAATATCTGCGTAAACTGCAATATCACCGAATTTTCTGTCCTTTGCGAAATCAACCATAACAGATGAAAGCATCTGTCGAAATCGCTTGGAGTTTCTGAATTTTAAAATTATTTTATATCTGTATTTATTATTAACACGATAAACCGAAGCCGGTGAAGGACCTAAAATTCTTATCGGTAAATCGCTGTAGCATTCTTTCATTAAATCGCATAAATTATTTGTAAATTTTGTTGCTGCCGCCGAACATTTATCTTCGTTTTTACTTGTAACTCCAATCATACAAATATCTGTAAACGGAGGGTAAAGCATAGCTTTACGGACACGGATTTCCGAACGGTAAAACTCCTCGTAATTCTGAGCGGCAGACATATTCATAATAGGATTTTCCGGGGTATACGTCTGGATAATCGCACGTCCCGGACGGTCACCTCTGCCCGACCTGCCGACTACCTGAGTGAGTAATGAGAACGCCCTCTCGTAGCTTCTGAAATCCTCGCTGTAAAGTGTCTGGTCGGCGGAGAGAACCCCCACAAGTGTTACCTTTGGAAAATTCAACCCCTTTGCAACCATTTGAGTACCCAATAATATATCATATTCTCCGTTTTTAAATTCGGTGAGTTTTTTCTCATGCGACTGCTTTGCAATCGTGGAATCTGCATCGAGCCGTAAAACTCTCGCACTCGGAAAAATACTTGAAATACTCATTTCCGCCTTTTGAGTTCCGCTGCCCGAATACCTCAGTTCGTAGCTGCCGCAGTTCGGACACTTATCCGTAATTCTCATAGAAAATCCGCAGTAATGACACATCAATCGATTATTTGCCGAATGGTACGTCAAAGAAATACTGCAATTCGGACAAGTGACAACTTCCTTGCACTCGGAGCAAGTCACAAATGTATTAAAACCCCGTCTGTTCAGAAGTAATATCGACTGCTCACCGTTTCTGAGATTTTCGGCAATCGAATCAATCAGAACACCGCTGAACCCTGTATTGTTCCCTGTGATTTTCTCCTCGTTCATATCGGCAACAATTACATTAGGCAGCTGTGCATTGCCGTAACGTTTGGTAAGCTTACACAAAGAATACTTTCCGTTTTCGGCATTGTAAAAGCTCTCGATTGCAGGTGTAGCCGAGGATAACAACAAAAGTGCATTATGCTCGACACAACGAAGCTTTGCGACCTCACGGGCGTGAAAACGTGGAGTGGATTCGGATTTATAGGTGTACTCCTGTTCCTCGTCCATAATTATTAAACCGATATTTTCAAACGGTGCAAACACCGCACTTCTTGTGCCGACAGCAATTTTCGCAATGCCCTTTCTGACCCTTTTCCACTCGTCAAGCCGTTCCCCCATAGACAACCCACTGTGAAAAACAGCCACGTCCTGTCCGAACCGACCTTTAAAAATAGAAACAAGCTGAGGAGTTAAAGCAATTTCGGGAACCATTACGATAACGCCTTTGCCCTGCTTATATACTGTTTCCATAAGCTTTAGGAAAACAGAGGTTTTGCCTGCACCGGTAACACCGTACAAAAGCGACACGGCGGCTTTGTCGGATTTGCACAGTTGGAGCAAATCGTTATAAGCCTTGTTCTGTTCTTCTGTAAGAACAATATCCCTGTTATCGCTTGTGTAGGACGATTCGGGCAGACGGAAAACCTCACGTTCAAAGTATTCACAAACACCTTTTTTAACAAGTGTATCCGTAACGGATTGAGTAACACCGGTGTAATAATTTATCTCCTTAACGGACACCGCCCCAACGGAACTCAGCAAGTCACAGACTTCTTTCTGACGTGCGGTAAGCTTGATATTATCGTCAAAGTCCTCACGAAGCCTTAACATTTTAACAGAAGCATCACCGACTCTACGCATAGCGTTTTCGGACTTTTTGATAACACCAACCTCAAGAAGCTCGGTTAAAGCCTTGCTTTCGCAGTCGATGTCAAGCTTTTTGAAAAGGCTATCCTGTTTAATGCTTTTACTTTTATTAGTAAAAAGCGACAAGATTTTCCTCTGTTCGTCTGTAGGATTCTGCAAGATATCACTGTTATTCAATGTATAAACGGAAGATATTCTGTAATTAACTCCGACAGGCAGCATTGCTCTGATTACGTCATAGTAAGTACAGTAACACCGTTCTTTCATAGAACGAACAAGCTTTATCATTTCGGTTGTAAGAAGCGGATAGTCGTCCAGAACTGCGGCAGCGTTTTTAAGCTTTGGGCTGGGATTATCGGTCGGAAAAAGCTCCATAACCATAGCTTGACGTTTTTTGTTGCCGTTTCCAAACGGAACTAAAAGCCGCTTACCCACAGCAATTTTTCGCCTTAAATAATCGGGTACAATATAGTCAAAAAGCATATCAAAATTATACAATGTCTTATCGACTGCGACCCTTGCCACAAGCACCGACATCAGTCGTTGATATCCTGTTCGATAATCTCGTACTTATGATTTTTGAAATCCTCAACAGCCAACAAAACAGGCTTATCATCGCAGATTTCTCCACGCTCATTGAAATCGTCGGAAATCTCTCTTGCTCTTTTGGCAACTCCTATAACAAGTGAATATCTGCTCTGCTTTCCTGCTAACATATCATCAATTGACGGCTTATACATAATAAATATTCCTCCTTAGTTTTAACACGTAAAGTAACTTTTTGAATATAATTAATTCACGTACCCGACCGAAAGTTTGTATCTGATATAAAATAATATAAACAAATTTTCGGATATAATTAAATTAATCAAAAATCACATATGTATTTAAGACCTATTGCTTTCTATAATATTTTTAATACTCTTTACAGCGTGTTCAACAGTATCGTTTACAACAAAATAATCATAGAGATATGACTGCTTTATCTCGGCTTTTGCAGCGTCAAGACGTTTCGCAACAACATCGTCCGATTCGCTCTGTCTGCCACGAAGACGCTTTTCAAGCTCCTTATAGCTCGGCGGAAGAACGAAAATTCCCATTGCTTCGGGAAGCTTATCAAGAATTTGAAGTCCGCCTTGGATATCAATTTCGAGAATAACGTCAAAGCCCTCTTCAACCTTATCCAAAACAGCCTTTTTCGGTGTGCCGTAACAATTGCCGCAATAAACGGCATGCTCCAGAAAACCGTCCTCATCGACTATTCTGCCAAAATCCTCCTTAGTCATAAAGAAGTAGTGAACTTTATCAACCTCACCGGCTCTAGGCTCTCTTGTGGTTGCGGAAACGGACAGTACGATTTGTTCATTCTGTTCGACAACCTTTTTCACAACAGTTCCCTTACCCACTCCCGAGGGTCCCGAAACAATGTAGATATTTCCTTTACTCATTAATGTTTTCCTCCTCCGATATTCTCGAATTAATAGTATCCGGCTGAATCGCACTTAAAATAATATGGTCGCTGTCGGTGAAGATAACGGCACGGCTTTTTCTTCCATAGGAAGCGTCAATCAGTCTGCCCTTATCCCTTGCGTCCTGAACCATTCTTTTTATAGGTGCGGAATCCGGACTGACAATCGAAACTATCCTTTCAACCGCAATCAGATTGCCGAAGCCTATGTTTATCAATCTCATAGTGAAAACCTCACAAAATATATTGGCACGAAGCTATTAATCTTTCAATTCATCACGAATTTTCATAATAATAATGCCCAAACGATTTTTACCTTGTCTGTCGACAGTACCCCAATATCTGTCGCCGTGGTTATTCCCCTCTTCAATATGTGCATTACCGGTTTTGAGAAGCTGTGAACGAAATTCGGGCTTAGAAAACTTTATTTTGAGAATTTCATACATCACGTTCTCCTTGACGCTTTCCCAATCATCTCTCATTTTGAGTTTTCTGCCCAAACGTTTGGCGTCACCGGGTGTTTTGCAGGCAGCTATTTTATTGCTGTCGGCTTTATCCGACATCTTCGCCCCCTGAAAAGCATGTTCGGAGGTCGGGTATGTTACCCCATTGTACTCGATTTCACAGGGTGCAAAATTAGACAAGAAAAAATATTCTCCTCGAAATTTTAAAATATCTTTCATTTCAATTCACCTCAATTTTTCATTCATCTTTCCAATCAGATATTTAATATTATCCCAATCCGTATTATTTTCGGGATTTTCAAGATATCCGAAATCACGCCAAAATTTACGTTTGCGTTCCTCGTTCTCCTCGGCAAGCTTTTGCTTGTCAAGCTTGATATCTACCCAATCCCTCTTGACTGCATTCTTCACACGAATATCCATACCGACAGAAAATTTTTCGTAAAACTCCTTAACCTCCGACACAAATTCATCATACGAAATTTCAATGCACCCTTTCGGTGAAGTCCAGATTTTTTCGCCGTCCAAATCGAGGTCATTCGGAACATTGTCGGGAGTCGTCCACAGAATTTTAATTTTGTCTTTATATCTGAAAAATCCTATCATCTGCCCCGAGGTCAGATGTGCAGCATCGACAACCCTGTCATTATACCATTCGACAAGCGGATAAAATTCGTTAATGAAAAATTCTCCAAATTCATCGTCATCATAATCCATATGAGCGACTTCATATTTATCGGAATTTTCCTCAAAATCTTCAACTATACGATAAATTTCCTCGGGAACACTTTCGGAAATAAACTTGAATATACTTGAAAAATCCTCAATGAATCTTGAAATATAATAATCGTTGTATCGGATATCTTCTTTAAAGAAACATCTTGCATAATTGCTGTATTCGTAAATAGTATATTCTCCGACATTGAGCCACAGAATACCGTCGGTTAAACCGAACCAATGAAGAACCAAATCGGATTTACCCTCAAACGGTTTAATTTCATCGAGTTCTTTAAATTTAAAATTAATTTTGAAATTGCTCATATAAAACTCCAAATAAATTTTAACAGATACAACAAATTATCTTCATATATTAAACTGTAACGTTCGATCTTTAGGGGGGTAAAGTCGATAAAAATGGCTTAACCATCGAAAAAAACTTGAATTTTAACACACCCTAATATGGATAA